>CACEEJ010000001.1 GCA_902558545.1 uncultured Pelagibacteraceae bacterium
TCTAGATGTTCTTGAATTTTCTTTTTATTAGCTTTAATTCCTTTAACACAATATAGAGCAAAATTTTTTGTACTGTCACCAATTAAGTCAATTGATTGTAAGATGTTGTGAGCTATTAAAGGTTTAAAAACATTTAGCTCAAAATGACCATGGGATCCTGCCATAGTTATACCATTATGGTTCCCAATAACTTTTACACAAACCATTGTTACAGCCTCACATTGTGTTGGATTAACTTTCCCCGGCATTATTGATGAGCCTGGTTCGTTTTCTGGTAAAATTAATTCTCCATAACCTGCTCTAGGACCAGATCCAAGGAAACGAATATCATTAGAAATTTTCATTAATGCAACTGCACATGTATTTAAAGCGCCCGAAAAATTTACAATTGCATCATGTGCCGCAAGTTCTGCAAATTTATTTGGAGCCGGTTTAAATTTAATTTTTGTAAATTTAGCAATTTCTTTTATAATTTTTTTATCAAAATTTTTCTTTGAATTTATTCCGGTTCCTACAGCTGTCCCACCTTGAGCAAGAAACAGTATTTCTTTTAAAGCATATTCTATTCTTTCAATACTTTTTTTAACTTGAAAATGATAACCTGAAAATTCTTGTCCAAGAGATAATGGAGTAGCGTCTTGCAAATGTGTTCTTCCAATTTTTACTATATTTTTAAATTCATTGGATTTTCTTTTTAGTTCCTTCTCTAAAATTTTTAAGCTTGGCAACATTTTAGAAATAGTTTCTTTTGCAACTGAGATATGCATTGCAGTTGGAAAAACATCATTTGTAGATTGTGATTTATTTACGTGGTCATTTGGATGAACAGGTTTTTTTGCTCCTTTTTTTCCACCTAAGATTTCTATTGCTCTGTTGGCAATAACCTCATTAACATTCATATTTGTCTGTGTACCAGAACCTGTTTGCCAGACTTTTAAAGGAAAGTTTTCATCTAATTTACCTCTAATTACCTCGTCTGAAGCTTTGATTATTGCTTTAGAAATTTTACCATCAATTAATTTGTCTTTAGCGTGAACTATAGCGGCTGATCTTTTAATAATAGCTATTGATTTAATGATTGAAATATTAACTAAAATTTTACCAATATTAAAAAACTTATTAGATCTTTGAGTAGATGCACCCCAATATTTATCATTTGGAACATTTATGCCTCCAATACTGTCAAATTCTTTTCTTAATTTCATTGATTAATTTTTAAGTAACAAATAATTATTAACATACAATAAATTTTTAAAAACATACAGGAGCATTATGTCGAATTTTAGCAAAGTAGGCACTTTCATGAAAACTTTTGGTCAGGAAGTTAAAACTAAACCTTCATTTAGTACTGATAAAATAAATAAATTAAGGTTAGACCTAATTAAAGAGGAACTAGAAGAACTTACAGAAGCTATGAATAATAAGGATTTATTGGAAGTAGCTGATGCGCTTACAGACATATTGTATGTAACTTATGGAGCAGGGCATGCATTTGGAATTGATTTGGATAAGTGTTTTGATGAGGTCCAAAATTCAAACATGAGCAAGTTAGATGAAAATGGCAAACCAATCTACAATGAGTCTGGAAAAGTCATGAAAGGCCCCAACTATTTTAAGCCGGATCTGTCTAAATTTATAAATTAGTATTTTAAAAATATTACCCCTGGTTGTGATATCTAAAATTTATTTTAAGTTTGTGATATCTGACAGGGTCGCAGGTTTTTTTGTAACTGAAACCTGACACTCCCACCATTAGAGAGTCAAACATAGGTTGAGAATTCTTAAATTTAATCAAACATGAGTTGCAAAAATTATTTTTTTTCTATTATAGATTTTATCAATCGTAGATTTTAACACTCGCTGATTTTATTTTTTGAATTCAAAAAAATAATTATACATTTTTTTCCCCAACAACTTTTTTTAATTTTTTTTAAAGTGTTCTCATTGTAAATAAATTTAAAGTTCCCATCTTGAACTTATAATATTTTAAATTTAACAAAGGAGAATTATGGATATTATAAAATATGAAAATGAATTAGTTGTTAATAAAAAAAAAGAAATTTTTGCTGATGCAAAAAAAAGATTTTTCAAAAATCAATTAGCTAGAACTGAACCATTGTGGGAAAAGATGAGTCAAAGTTTAATAACTGAAGATGGGAGGGGCTACTCAAACATTGAGTTTGTAGTTACACTAGAGCATGTATGTCATGGTATGGGAATTGAGATTAATTATTTGGCTAACACTTCATCAATACCTAGAAATGGATTGTACAATCAAGGATACTTAATTCCTGAATTTGATTTTACCCAACTTAATGATAGGATTCTTTATATTTTTCCAGAGGCAAGGTTTGGTTACAAAACACCCAGAGTTGATTTTGCCTTATATTATAAGGATGGTTTTTATACCTATAAAAGAGCTATTGAAATTCAAACTAGCGAGCATTTTTTGAATAAAAGTGTTTTGGAGAACGATGTAGAAAAGGCTCAACACCTTCAAATGTTAAATTGGATTGTTTTACCATTTACAGCTAAACAGGTTTTTTATGATGAGCAAGGAAAGTTTCTTATACCTATTCTAGGAAAGCTTTTACAAGATGCTGAAAAAATGAGAAATAATGAAGTAATAAATAATGAAGCTTTTTAAATCTCTAAACTTAAATCTACAGCTGGTGCACTATGAGTAATACTGCCAACTGAAATTCTATTAACGCCAGTTGCTGCAATAGATTTGACTCTTTTTAAACTAATATTTCCTGAAGCTTCTGTTTCGTAATGTTTTTTTGCTAATTTAACTCCTGCTCTTAAATTTTTAATACTCATATTATCAAACAAAACAGTATTAAATTTTAATCCTATTATTTTTTTAAGTTGATTGAGATTATCTACTTCAACAGTAATTTTTTTACCTCGTTTATTTTTAATTGCCATTGAAACTAATTCTCTAATATTGCTACTAGCTATATGATTATCTTTTATTAAAAACTCATCACTTAAATTAAATCTATGATTAGTTCCACCGCCTAATCTAACTGCGTATTTTTGGATAACTCTTAAGTTTGGAATTGTTTTTCTTGTACAGCAAATCTTAGTTTTTTTTCCAGCAAGTTTAACAAATTCATTAGTCTTAGTTGCTATACCAGATAGATGGGATAAAAAATTTAAGGCAACTCTTTCAGCTATAAATATTGAGCTTGCTCTCCCTTTTATTATTGCAATTACAGCACCTTTGCTTACTTGGGAACCATCTTTTTTCTTAATTAAAATTTTAACTTTATTATCAACTTTAGCAAAAGCTTGTTTTGCAAAACTTAAACCAGCAATAATTGCTTTTTGATTAGATATTATTTTAGCTGTAACAATTTTATTATTCTGTAATAAATCAGATGTTACATCTCCATCAGGGTATAAATCTTCAGCTAGTGCAAGTTTAACCCTATCATTTATAAAACTTTTGCTTAATTTAATTTTTGACACTTAATTATCTGCCAATAGCTGCCATTCTTTCTACAGATATTCTGGCTTTCTCAATTGTTTCTTTGTCCATAATAATTTCACCAGTTTCGTTCTCTAGACAATCTAATATTTTTGGAAGTGTAATTTTTTTCATATGAGGGCACATATTACATGGTTTAACAAAGTCTACATTTGGATTTTCTATCTGGATATTATCACTCATTGAGCACTCAGTAACCATCATTACTTTTTTTGGTTGATTATCTTTTACATATTTGATCATTCCAGATGTTGATCCTGCAAAATCACTTGCTTCAATTACATCAGGAGGACATTCTGGATGCGCAATAATTTTAATTCCTGGATTATTTTTTCTTATATCCTCTATTTCTTTTTTATTAAATTGATCATGGACAATACAAATTCCCTTCCAAGATATAATTTCTACATCGGTCTGAGATGCAACATATTTTGCAAGATAATCATCAGGTAAAAATATGACTTTTTTTACACCAAGCGATTTAACAATTTTGACTGCATTTGCTGATGTGCAACAAACATCTGTTTCAGCTTTTACTTCAGCAGATGTATTTACATAAGATACAACAGGTACCCCTGGGTATTTCTCTTTTAATAATCTCACATCTTTACCAGTAATTGATGATGATAAAGAACAGCCAGCATCCATATCAGGAAGAATAACTTTTTTATCCGGGCTCATTAATTTTGCAGTCTCAGCCATGAAATGTACTCCGGCCATTAAAATAATATCAGCTGAAGTTTTTGATGCTTCAATTGCTAATGCAAGAGAGTCTGCAGAAAAATCTGCTACACCATGATAAATTTCTGGTGTTTGATAGTTGTGAGCAAGAATTACGGCATTCTTTTCTTTTTTTAATTTATTTATTTTATGAATATACGGAGCATGCACTGACCATTCAATTTCAGGCATAACCTTAGAAATTTTCTGATAAATAGGATCTGTTGCTTTACGTACTTCTTGTGTAAATTCCATGAGGATTTTTACCAATTTGAATCATGATTGTCATTCATTTATTATGGGACATATCGCGGTCGTGCTGAAATTGGTAGACAGGCACGGTTGAGGGCCGTGTGGACTTAGTCCATGAGAGTTCGAGTCTCTCCGACCGCACCAAAATGAATTTTATATAGGAGTTTTTGATGGATAAATTAATTTCAGTAATATTTATGGTAGGAGTTTTGCTTTTAGTTCTTCCAAGTTTTTTACAATCAAATTCTAAATTAAAGCAATTTCTGAAAAATCTCAGTATTTGGATTATTATAGTCTTTATAATTTTAATTATTGTTTATTTATTTAAATAAGAAAATTAGTTTTTTATCCAATCAGGTTTATTGATATTTATTGAAGCTTCTTTTGTTTTAAAATTTGCTTTTTCATCAAAGTTTTCGTTTAAGTATTTAATTAAAGCAAAAGGGTAGTCGCTATCAATTAAAACCTTACCTATTTCAATTTCATTATTATAAATACTTTCGCCTTCGTGTAGTTTTCCATTAATTAAATTAATTGGAAACAATCTTTTTGAAAGCTTGTTCTTTAATTTAATTCGTGCCGTATTTTCTTGACCAACATAACAACCTTTTTTGAAATCAATTCCGTTTAATTCTTCAAAATTACATTCAATACCAAACAATTTGTCTTTTAATTTATTTAAATCTTTTGGAACTATTCCAAGACTATGACTTAATGAATAATATTCTTTTAGGTTTGAATCATGAAGATCTAGTTTTTTTAAAGATAAATAAAGTTTTTCTAAATTAATTATTAATCTCGCACCCAAATCCTTATTTCTTGGATCTAAAAAAATTGGATCTTCTCTATATTTAATTGTGCATCCAGGTTGATCTTTTGCAGCTTCAAAAGTTAAGAATTTTTCATGAGAAAATGCTGCTACAACAAACTCATTACTTAAATTTAGAATTTCAACTTTTGATCTTAATTTATATAGCGATAATTGTTTGAATAACTCCTCTGCCTGAGGTTTTTCACAATCCAAAAGATATCCAGACTTATGTTTTACAATTATAAATTCATATAAAAATTTACCTTGTGGTGTAAGTAATGAACTAAAACAACTATTTACATCACTTACTTTGTTTATATCGTTACTAATAAGATTTTGAAGAAACTCTTTTGCATCTTCTCCGTTAATATAAAGAATTGCTCTGTCATCTAAAATGTAAACGTTTTTGATATTCATAATTGATTAATTATAGAATGTAATATAATAACAATCTCTCAAAATGTTAGATCTTATAATTAAAAATGGACAATGTTATATCGATGGTGAGTTAAAAGATGTAGATGTTGCTATAAAAGATGGAAAAATCCAGCAGATTGGACAAATTTCAGAGGAAGTAAAAGAGACAATTAATGCAGAAGGCCACACAGTATTACCTGGTTGCATAGATACCCAAACACATTTTAGAGAACCAGGATCAACTGATACTGAGGATCTTCATTCAGGGAGTAGAGCAGCGATAGCAGGAGGTATTACAAGTGTGTTTGAAATGCCAAACACCAATCCCCCAACTTCAAACATGAAAGAATTTCAAAGAAAATTAGATCTCGCAAAAAATAGAATGTATTGCAACTATGCTTTTTATTTTGGAGCAACAGCTGACAATGCGGATGATTTAGCAAGTCTAGACGGCTTGGAAGGGTGCTGTGGAATTAAGCTTTTTGCAGGTTCTTCGACTGGTAATTTATTAGTTGCTGAAGAAGACGATATAGATAAGGTTTTTCAAAATGCCTCAAAAGTCGTAGCAGTCCATTCTGAAGATGAAGCAATTTTAAAAAATAATAAGAAATTGATTAAAGAAGGTGATGTTCATACTCATCCTGTATGGAGAAGTGTAGAATGTGCAATAGCATCTACTAGAAGAATTGTACGAATAGCAGAAAAGCACAATAAAAAAGCTCATGTACTTCATATTACAACAAAAGAAGAAATTGATTTTCTATCTCAACACAAAGGAAACATTACATTTGAGATTACTCCTCAGCATTTAACTCTCTATGCTCCAGATTGTTATGACAAGCTTGGGACTTATGCTCAGATGAACCCACCCTTAAGAGATAAATCTCATTATGATAGATTGTGGTATGGGGTAAGAAATAACTTCAATGATACTATTGGATCTGATCATGCTCCTCATTTAAAAGAAAATAAAGATAAGGTATATCCAAATACTCCTTCAGGAATGCCAGGAGTTCAAACTTTAATGCCTGTGATGCTAAATCACATAAATGATGGAAAATTATCTCTTAACCAATTGATGAACTTTGTTTGTGAAAATCCAATAAAGATTTTTGGAATTAAAAATAAGGGGTTTATTAAAGAAGGTTATGATGCTGATTTTACAATTGTCGATATGAATAAAACTATTGAGATTAAAAATGAAAACATTGAAAGTAAATGTAAGTGGTCACCATTTAATGGATTTAAATTTAAGGGAACACCTACCCACACGATTGTTGCGGGAAAAATTAAAATGCAGGATGGAAAAATTTTAGGTGATCCTGATGGAACACCATTACAGTTTAGCTAAGCTTACTTGTAAAACTGTTTACAAGTATCACTCCAATAACAATTAAGAACAGTCCTAATATTGCTTGCCAAGCTAAAGATTGTTTAAAGAATATGTATCCAAGGATTGCGATAGTAAAAATTCCTAAACCACTCCATGTTGCATATACAATTGCTATAGGAAGTTTATTCACCACAAAAGTTAACAAATAAAATGCTGTGAGATAAAATATAGATAGAGCAACAGTTGGAATTAGTTTTGTAAAGTTTTGAGACACAGGAAGCAGCATTGTTCCAGCAACCTCACAAAATATTGCAGCGATTAAAAAAATATAAGTTTTAACCATTATTTAAGATTTTGTGATTGACTAAATCTTCCGTGATTTCTGTTAGAATCGCGGGATCGTCTATAGTAGGTGGCACTTTATAATCAACACCATCTGCAATTTTTCTTATAGTTCCTCTTAAAATTTTTCCGGATCTAGTTTTTGGCAATCTTTTTATAACAATCACAACTTTAAATGCAGCAACTGGTCCAATTTTATTTCTTACCATTTGCACACATTCTTTAGATATAGTTTCATTATCTTTATCAACACCTGATTTCAAAACCACTAATCCAATAGGCAACTGACCTTTTAATTTATCTGCAATTCCTAGCACTGCGCATTCAGCAACAGATTGATGCTCTGACAATACTTCTTCGATGGCACCAGTAGATAATCTATGACCTGCTACATTAATGATGTCGTCAGTTCTAGACATAATCCAAATATAGCCATCATCATCGATGTGACCCGCATCATAAGTTTGATAATATCCTTCATAATTAGACATGTAGTTTTCTTTATATCTTTGATCTGCATTCC
Organism: uncultured Pelagibacteraceae bacterium; assembly: GCA_902558545.1. Classification (GTDB taxonomy): domain Bacteria; phylum Pseudomonadota; class Alphaproteobacteria; order Pelagibacterales; family Pelagibacteraceae; genus Pelagibacter. The sequence continues at coordinate 7,895 of CACEEJ010000001.1, forward strand.
ATAATGTTGGGAATGTACCTGGAGGTAAAGGGAGTTTTACAACAATGTCTCCCATTTCATTAGGTTTTGCTAAAGACTGATCTGGTTTGATAATTTTTACATCATATCCAGGGACAGCTTTGCAGGCTGAACCATATTTTGTTTCCATCATTTCAATTCCAGTACAATTTGAGCTAATTGCCCAGCTAGTCTCTGTTTGCCACCAATGATCTATCACAGGAACTTTCAATAAATTCTCAGCCCACTTAATTGTATCTGGATCAGCTCTTTCTCCAGCAAGGAATAAGCTTTCAAAACTACTTAAATCATATTTTGAGAAGAATTTACCTTCAGGATCTTCTTTCTTAATTGCTCTAAAAGCCGTTGGAGCTGTAAAAAGAGACTTTACTTTATAATCTGAAATGATTTTCCAGAAAGCTCCTGCATCTGGTGTTCCTACAGGCTTACCTTCAAACAAAACTGTAGTGCATCCTTTAAATAATGGTGCATAAACAATATAAGAGTGCCCCACAATCCAACCAATATCACTTGCAGACCACCAAATGTCATCTGCATCAATGTTGTAAATATTTTTCATAGTCCATTTGAGCGCAACAATGTGACCCCCAATGTCTCTGACTATACCTTTTGGAGTTCCTGTTGTACCTGATGTATATAAAATATAGGCAAACTCATTTGAGTTCATCTCAACACAGTCAGCATCTTTTGCATTAGAGACAACTTCTTCCCAGCTGACTTCAGTTGGAGCACTTAATTTAACCTCATGACTAGGTCTTTGAAACAAAATCATCTTTTCAATTTTGTGACTTGCTATTTTAATAGCTTCATCAACAAGTGGCTTGTACTCAACTGTTCTTCCAGGTTCAAAACCACACGATGCAGTCACTAATATTTTTGCTTGACTGTCATCTATTCTACTAGCAAGCTCATTTGACGCAAAACCACCAAATACAACAGAGTGAATTGCACCAATTCTAGCACAAGCGAGCATAGCAACTACTGCTTCAGGTATCATTGGCATGTAAATGATTACCCTGTCGCCTTTATTTGTACCTTGAGCCTTTAATGCTCCAGCAAATTTAGAAACTTTTGATCTTAATTCCTCATAAGTGAACTGACTTTTGTTACCTGTAATAGGACTATCGTAGATTAAAGCTGTCTTTTGACCTCTTCCTTGATCAATATGGATGTCTAAAGCGTTATAACAGGTATTTGTGATACCATCCTCGAACCATTTATAGAAAGGTGGGTTAGATTTATTTAAAATTTTTGTTGGTTTCTTAAACCAAAAAATATCTTCAGAGGCTTCTTGCCAAAATTTTTCAGGATTTTTTATAGAATTCTCGTAAATATCTTGAAACTTTTTTTGCATAAAATTTGATTCGATTTCCTTGTTTTTTTTGATTTTTAACTTGTAAATTGTATTTAATTTTAAAAATTAAGTAAAATCAATGAGAATTAGTCGCAATTAAGTCTTCATTTATCTAATTTAATTTGCTATCTAACCACCAAATTGGCTTAAGGTAACTTAAGTCTAGTTTATATAAACTAAAATAAAAACTAACGAAGAGGGAGTTTTTTATGAAAAAACTTAAACTGTTTGCTTTAGCAGCTATGGCTCTGATTGGATTTTCAGGTATAGCTATTGCAGCAGACGCAACGATGTTGATGCAAGATGACTTCGTAGGAATTTCATTCTGGGTTATCTCTATGGGAATGTTAGCAGCTACTGCTTTCTTTTTCATGGAAGCAGGCAATGTCGCATCAGGCTGGAGAACATCAGTTATTGTTGCTGGTCTAGTAACTGGTATTGCATTCATACACTACATGTACATGAGAGAAGTATGGGTTGCTACTGGAGACTCACCAACTGTTTACAGATACATTGACTGGTTAATCACTGTGCCACTACAGATGGTAGAATTCTATTTAATTCTAGCAGCTATTGGTAAAGCAAACTCTGGAATGTTCTGGAGATTGTTAATTGGTTCATTAGTAATGCTAATCGGTGGATACTTAGGTGAAGCAGGATACATTAATGCTACACTAGGTTTCATCATCGGAATGGCAGGTTGGGTATACATTCTTTATGAAGTATTCTCAGGTGAAGCTGGGAAAGCTGCACAGAAGAGTGGTAACAAAGCTCTTGTAACTGCATTCGGAGCAATGAGAATGATCGTTACAGTAGGTTGGGCAATTTACCCATTAGGTTATGTATTTGGTTACTTAACTGGTGGTGTAGACGCTGACTCACTTAACGTCGTTTACAACTTAGCTGACTTCATTAACAAAATTGCATTTGGTCTAGTAATCTGGGCTGCTGCAACTAGTTCAAGCGGAAGAAGAGCTAAGTAATTAGCTAAAATTTAAATTAAGGGCAGGTACAATTTTGTACTTGCCCTTTTTTTTACCTTTACTAAAATTATGTATAATAACTATACATAATTTTTATCTATGGATGTTAAATTAGAAAAATGGCACAAATGCCAAGTTGATAAAGAAGTTCTTAAAGAGCTTTCTAAGAAATCAGATATAAAAGGACTTCAACATGTTTCGGTTTTTTTTGGACTACTGTTAGTAACGGGAATTCTTGCATATCAAACTTGGGGCACATGGTGGTCAGTATTTTGGTTTTTAGTTTATGGAAACATTTATTCTTTCTCTAATCCATTATGGCATGAGACAGGTCACAAAACTGCTTTTCAAACTAAATTTTTAAATGAATTTTTTTATTACATCTCCTCTTATATGGCTAACTTTGAACCAACAAGATGGAGATATACACACTTTGTTCATCATGGAAATACTTATTCAACAGAAAATCCTTTTGATCACGAAATTGAATATGGAAATGATTTAAAAGAAACACCAAAAAGATTAATTATAAATATTATTCCATTTTTAGATTTAATTTATTTTAAAAAACACATTTCTTTTGAAATTGTTCAGCATGCTTTAGGAATTAAAACAAAAGTTATGCAAGATAGTATTCCAGAAAATGCGCAAGCAAAAGCAATTTTAATTTCAAGAATTTATGTTGCTATTTGGCTTTCAATTATTTTATGGTCTATACTAGTTTCTTCTTGGATGCCTTTGTTGTATTTTGTGTTACCACAATTTTACGGAAAAACTTTACATAAACTTGTTGCATTTACTCAACATGCAGGTTTGGCAAGAAACATTAAAGATCATAGAGTTACATCACGTGAAATGTATTTAAATCCAATACTAAGTTTTTTATATTGGAAAATGGAATATCATTTAACTCACCATATGTTTCCATCTGTTCCTTCATATAATCTTGATAAGCTTCACCAACACATAAAAGACCAATTACCAAAGCCAAATGATGGATTAATAGACGCTTATAGAGAAATTATACCAGCACTTATGAAACAAAAAGAGGATACAAGCTATTTTATAAAAAAAGAGCTACCTGAACCTCAAAAAATTTAAAATATACTAAGTATGATTTTACTTACTTGTCCTATTTAGATAAGAAACTATATATAACGCATGGCAAAAATTACATATCATACCCACGATAACAAAACTCATACGATAGATGTTCAGAACGGTTTGACTGTAATGGAAGGAGCTATTCAAAACGATATTCCAGGAATTGATGCAGATTGTGGGGGTGGAATGGCGTGTGCTACCTGCCATGTTTATGTCAAAGAAGAATGGTTAGATAAGCTTCCAGCAAAAGAGGATGGTGAGGAAGATATGCTTGATATGGCTTTTGAACCAAAAAATAATAGTAGACTAAGTTGTCAGTTAATAGTTTCAGATGAGTTAGATGGATTAGAGGTGAACATTCCATCAAAGCAAGGTTAAATGAATAAAGCAGATGTATTAATTATTGGGGCAGGGCCAACAGGATTATTTTGTGCTCATCAACTTGGAATTATAGGATTAAGTTGTGAGATAGTAGACAATCTTGATAAAGCAGGTGGTCAATGTATCGAGCTTTACCCAGATAAACCAATTTATGATATACCAGCTGTCCCAGAGTGTACTGGAGAGGAGCTAACCAATAATCTTTTAAAACAAATTAAACCTTTCAATGTAAAATTTCATTTAAATGAAAGAGTAGAACAACTTAAAAGAACTGAAAGTCGATGGCATGTTAAAACTTCTGGTGGAGTTGAATTTGAAGTTGCAGCTATAGTTATAGCTGGTGGCGTTGGTTCTTTTGAGCCAAGAAAGTTCCCAGTAAAGGAGTGTGAAAAATTTGAGGGAAGTTCTTTATTTTATTCGATTAAAGATAAGTCAATTTTTAAAGACAAAACTATTTCAATTTTTGGAGGAGGAGACTCAGCTTTAGATTGGGCAATTGAATTATCAAATACATCTAAAGTAAACTTAATTCATAGAAGAGATGGTTTTAGTGGAGCAGAAGCAAGTGTTCAAAAAGTAAAAGATCTTAATGATCAAGGAAAGTTAAATTTATTTACAAAATATCAAATGGATTCAGTCGTGGGAGACAAAAATATTGAGACAGTAAAAATAAAACATGATGAGGGAGAAATAAAAGAAATTAAATCTGATTATGTATTGGGTTTTTTTGGTTTAATTATGCAGTTAGGTCCAATTTTAGATTGGGGCTTAAATATAAATAAAAAAACTGTTGAGGTTAATACAGAAAATTTTGAAACCAATGTACAAGGAATTTTTGCAATTGGTGATATTTGTTCTTATCCAGGCAAATTAAAATTAATTCTTTCAGGATTTCATGAAGGTGCATTGGCAGCAAGAGGTTGTTTTAAATATGCAAAACCAGATGAAAAATTAAGGTTTGAATTTACAACAACTTCCAAAGCTGCACAAGAAAGACTTGGAATTAAAAAATGATAGAACTTTTTTCTGCTAATACTCCTAATGGATGGAAAATAAGTATTATGCTTGAAGAAATTGGTTATGAGTACAAAGTAACCAAAGTTGATTTAGGTAAAGATGAACAATTCAAACCAGAATTTACAAAACTAAGTCCTTTTGGAAAAATTCCTGTCATCATAGATCATGAAAACAATAAAAGTATCTTCGAATCTGGTGCAATATTAATGTATTTAGCTGACAAAAGTGGAAAACTTTATAATCAAAAAGATAGACTAGTTATTAATCAATGGTTGATGGCTCAAATGGGGACAGTAGGACCCATGATAGGTCAACATCATCAGTTCCATCACTACAATCCAGGTAAAAGTGAATTTGGTGAAGAAAGATATTTTAAAATTACAAAAAGAATTTATGGAGAATTAGACTCAAGATTAAAAGTGTCAAAATTTCTTGCAGGAGCTGATTACACAATAGCTGATATTGCAACGTGGCCATGGATGGCAAGACATGAATGGCATGATATTGGTTTAAAAAATTACAAATATTTAACCAGATGGTATTTAGAGATTTCTGAGAGAGAAGCAGTGGTCAGAGGTTATAGTTTTATGGATAAGAATGCTAAAATTCCTAAACTCTAAAATTTACCCAAATAATCTATAAAGAGTGCTTAGAATTCCATAACCTGAAAATTCAATAGCTACAATAACAATAATTATTAAAATTAATTTTTTATTCATTTTAAAAACAAATATAGCAACAGCACAATCCAAAAGAAAGGATAGTAAAAATAAATATATTTCTTAGCAAATAGGAATGAGATTGAATTTTGCTTAGATGATTTCTTTTTCATTTTTAGTCATCTGCATGAACTTTTTCTTCTTTTTCATGCTTTTCTTGTGCGGCAATAGTATATTTAGCAACAGGTCTTGCCATTAATCTTTTTAATCCAATTGGCTCTGCTGTATCCAAACAATAACCATAAGTATCTTCTCTAATTCTTCTTAAAGCTTTATCAATTTCTGAAATTAATTTAATTTGTCTATTAATTGCTTTCATCTCTACATTGCTATCAATATAGGAGTTAGCTTGGTCAACAATATCTGCAGAAATATTATTGTCATCCATCCCACCATTATAAAGAGCTTCATTGTTAGCTTTGATTAATTCTTTTTTCCATTCAGTTAATCTAATTCTGAAATATACTTTATGTTTTTCACACATATATTTTTCAGTTTCCTTTGGAACGTAATTTTTTGAAATTTTTACAGGACCTTTGGGCGCAACTTTAGCCGTAGTTGGTTTTGCTTTACTTACAACTTTAGTTTTTGGTTTTGATACTTTTTTCTTTGCTTTAGCAGTCTTTGGCATAGCTCAATTTTGATCGCTCGCAGTATATTCAGCAAATTAGGGGTGTCAAGCAAGCTTAATTGATATAAATATTTATAAATGACCATTAATAACAAAAATATTGATAATGTTTTTTATATTTTTGTTACAGCTCATCTAATTTTTTGGGCATTGATTCCATCACTCACAAATCATAATTTACCACTGGATACTATCGAAGCTTTAGCTTGGGGAAGTAATTTAGATTGGGGATTTAATAAACATCCACCGATGAGTGCTTTTTTTCCAGAAGTTTTTTATCAAATTTTTGGACCACAAGATTGGGTTTATTATTTATTAAGTCAAATTTTTGTAATTATATCTTTTCATTATGTTTTTAAATTTTCAAATGAAATATTTAACAACAAGATTTTAGGTTTAATTTCTGTCTTACTAATTGAAGCAATTTATTTTTATAATTTCACCACACCTGAATTTAATGTAAATGTATGTCAATTACCTTTCTGGTCTTTAACAGTTTATTATTCCTGGAAAATATATAGCGGAAAAGAAATAAAGTTTTTAGATTGTTTTTTAGTAGGTCTTTTTGCTGCTTTTGGCTTCTTATCAAAATATCTATTTATTTATTTATTAGTTTCAATTGACCTTTTATTTATTTATTTAATTTTTTTCAAAAAGGAGAGAAAGTTTGATTTTAAATATCTTATTACTCTTGAAGTCTTCTTGGTAGTTTTAGTCCCACATTTAATTTGGTTAAATAACAATGAATATATTACAATTACTTATGGATTAGCTAGAACTGGCCTAGAACAATCTAGCTTTATAGATCATATTAAATTTCCACTAATCTTTTTATTAAAACAAGTAGGAATAATAATTCCATTTTTTATTTTAATTTGGTTGCTAGTAAAAAAAATTAAATTTAATTTAAATTTAAAGGATAAAAAATTACTATTTTTATTAGCAATTAATATTTTGCCAATTGTTTTAATGTTTTTAACATCATTAATTACTGGATCAAAAATAAGAACAATGTGGATGACACCCTTTTATCTATTTTTTGGATCATTATTTGTGTATTTGTTCCAGGCACAAATAAATATTAAAAAACTTAAACCATTTATAATTGTATTTATTTTCGTTTTCTTTTTGTCACCAGCCCTTTACGCTTATGTTTCGATTTCAAAAGATGATAAGAGGACTGATTATCCAGGTAAAGAAATTGCAGTTAAAACACAATACGCATGGGATCAACAATTCAATTCAATAATTAATGTAGTTTTAGGTGACGAATGGAATGCTGGAAACTTATCTTACCATTTAAAATCACGACCAGTTTGGGAAGGAATGGTTGAAAGAGAAAAACTTGATCAATTGAAAGATTATATGTGTCTTGATAGTGTTTGTGTAGGATCAAGATAGATGAAATACTTAATTTTAATTCCAATTTATAACGACAGAGAGTCTTTAAAGTTACTGGTAGAAAATATTAATACTGAAATAAAAGATTTAGAGCATGAGATATCTTTAGTGGCCATAAATGATGCATCATCCCAACAGATAATTGATACTTATCCAAATATTGAAGGCATTAGTTCTTTTGAAATAATAAATATGAAAGAAAATAGAGGTCATGCAAGATGTATTGCAACGGGGTTAAAATATATTTTTGAAAAAAAAGAATTTGATTTTGTAATACCTATGGATGGTGATGGAGAAGATAGACCTGAGGAAATTAAAAATTTTATTCAACTTTCAGAACAATCAGGCGAAAAGTCAATTGTTGGTGAAAGAGTTAGGAGATCTGAAGGTTTATTTTTTCAATTATGTTATCAATTTCACAAATTCTTAACTTTAGCATTTACTGGACAATCAATTAAATTTGGGAACTTTACTTGTTTATCAAAATCAACTGTAAAGAAATTGTTAGATGAGAAGGCTACCTGGAATAGTTTTTCAGGATCTTTAAAAAAAGTTGAAAATGATCTCTTATCTACACCATCCATAAGAGGTAAAAGATATTTTGGTCCATCTCAAATGAGTTTCTTAAATTTATTAAAGCATTCACTTTCAATTATAAGTGTTTTTAGAAAAACTGTTTTAATTAGATCAGCTTTATTTATAGTTTTTTATATTCTGCTTATTAAAAGTAATGCATCAATAATTACTTCATTACCATTAGTTTTGTTACTGATAATGATATATTCAATTTCTAGTTTAGCTTTAAGAGAGAATGTTGAAGAATTTAATAATTCCTTAACAAATATTCTCGATATTGATAAAATAAAATAAATATGAAAAACTTTTTTAGAAAAGTTGCTTTTGGTATTGGACCCAATGAGCAAGCTCCCTCTGATCCTTTGAAGTGGGCTCTTGATCAAGTAAATGATGTGCCAGAATTATCTTGGAAAGGTAAAATATATTCTGAAAAAGAATTAAGAAAACATTATAGAGATTGGGTTTATGGTGACAGAAAAGTATTAAGAAAAAAGTATAAAGATAACAAAACACTATACAAAACTCATAAAGATATACTTAGACACAAAACAGGACAAAAGTTTTGGGAGTCCTTAGAAATTTCGATCAGACATAATGAAGGAATAAATAGTAGTAGTCCAGTTTTAGCTAAACTATGGATGTTTTGGGGAAATTTTTTTGCTATCAGCGAAAAAGATTTTTTAGCTAATTATTCAACTGGTCCTTACCAAAGAGAAATTATTAGACCAAATTTAAATCAATCATTTGAGAAAATGGTTTATGATGTGACAACCTCATGGGCCATGATCCATCATTTGGATAATAGTGAAAGTGCAGGACCTAAAAGTATTACAGCTAGAGATGAATGGAGAAGAAGGAAAAAAGAACCTGCAACAATTAACGAAAATCATGCACGAGAACTTTTAGAATTACATACAGTATCTCCTAAAGCCAGCTATACTCAAGAGGATGTTATACAGCTAGCATATATAATGACAGGCTGGCAACACAGATGGAGCAAAAAAAATTTAGAAACAGGCAACGTTTGGTTTAATTCTGAATATCATCAACCAGGAAAAAAAAATGTTTTGGGAAAAGAATACAAAAAAGGAAAAAAAACATTAGCAATTGTAATCAAGGATTTAGTTAATCACCCGAACTGTAGAGATTTTGTAGCTGAAAGACTTTGTAGATACTTAATAACAGATGAACCAACAAAAGATATGAAGCAACCTATTATTGATGCTTTCGAAAAATCTGATGGACATTTGCCAGAAATACATAGGGCTGCAATAAAAGTTGCATTTGATTACAACGATAAACATAAAAAATTTCAAACACCTGAAAATTGGTTAATTCAGGTTGCAAAAATTGCAGATTTAAATTGGCCGCCATCGCCAGATCTAATGGATAAATACGAGCTTGGCCAAAGACCGTTTGACTCACAAAGAGAACCTGAGTGGCTATTACAAAATATTGGTCATCATCCCTACAGAGCAAAACAACCAAATGGTTGGTCAGACCATTCTGCTGATTGGATTTCTCCAGAATTATTAATTAGAAGATTGGTGTATGCAAAAGCAAGTTATAATTTTGCTAAAATGGAAAATAATAAAAATGCACAATATTATGAAAATATGGTTGAAAATAATTTTGACAACCCAAGCAAAATAATGAAATACTTAAACCAAAAAAATAGATCTGTTGAAAAACACACTCTACTTTTTAACCATCCGGAGTTTTTAAAAGCATGAAGATATCAAGAAGAGATTTTTTAAAAACTACAGCTTTAACCTCACTATATTTTGCTGGTTTCAGTGCTCATAGTTATGCAAATTCAGGCAAAAAGAAAAATTTGGTAATTATAATGTTACGTGGTGGAATGGATGGTCTATGTGCTATTCCAGTTAAAGGTGACAAAAATTTTGAGAAATTGAGAAGTAAAATCAATCTTGACAGAACTTTAAAATTAACGACAGATTTTGATTTACATCCAGCATTAAAAACATTTAAAAGTCTTTGGGATCAAAATTTAAGTGCAGCTGTCCATGCAACAAATATTCCCTATATAGGTAGATCACATTTTGATGGTCAAAATTTAATGGAGTCGGGTGGTAAAATTCCATACCAAGAAAAAACAGGTTGGCTTGGAAGAGGAATGAAAACAGCTGGGTTAACAGGGCAAGGATTAGCTTTGGCTCTCCCTATGCCTCTATTAATCAGGGGTGTTCCAATGAATAATAATTATTTTCCTGTCGGTCGAAGTCTACCATATCCTTCTACTTTAGAATTAATAAAACAAGCATACCAAGAGCATGATGAAAAATTATTAAGTGACAATCTGGAAATAATTTTAACAAGAGATTTTAACAATAGATCAAGAGATGATGCTTGGATTTTAGCTTCAAGTGCTGGTACAGAGTTATCAAAACCAGATGGACCTAAAGTTGCAGTCTTTGAAGTGGATGGTTTCGACACGCATGCTGCACAAGGAGCAACTGATGGCGCTCATGCGGATTGTTTAAGTGATTATGATAACATTGTTAGATCATTAAAATCCTCAATGTCTGAAGAAGCATTTAATAATACTTTAGTATTAACGCTAACAGAATTTGGTAGAACAATTAAGCAGAATAGCAGTAATGGAACGGAGCATGGTTACGGCTCAGCTATCTTAATGGCAGGAGGGCTTATTAAAAAAGCACAAGTTCATACTGATTGGCCAGGACTAAAGAAAAAAGAATTATTTGAAGGAAGAGACTTAAACTCTACAATAGATTCAAGAGCAATTTATGCTTCTGCAATGTCTACCGTATTTGATGTAGATTTTAAAAAAATCACTAAAGATGTTTTCTGGGGTGAAAATTTAACAAATTTATCTGATAAACTTTTTAAAGTTTAACAGCATCTGCAGCTTTTTTTAGCAGTTTTTGGTTGATCGTTTGCTTTTGCAGCTTCTAATTCTTTTTGTTCGTCTTCAATAGCTTTTTGTTTCTTTGAAATCTTATCTTCAAAGTACTCATAAAGAGATGCAAAGCCCAATTTAGAGGCTCTTTTTTCCTCATAATCTCTTCGCCCTTTAAGGTTTTCAATTATTTTAGCTATTTCCTGATTTTGCATATCTCTTTTTTATTAAAAATGGAAAATAATTCAATCACTAAAATTGGTAAATTATAAATAACTTTTTTTGTGTTAGGATAATGTCATGAATATAAGTCACAAAAAACTAGAAAAATCTAGGGGCAGATTAGAAATAAAAATAAAAGATCAAAATTTACAAAAACTATATCAGCAAGGATCTTTAAAAGCTTTGATGCCAGATTTTCATGAAAATATAAATCAATTAATACTCATCAATACTGCTGGTGGAATTACTAGCGGAGATGAATGCAATTACGATATAGAGATTGATAGATCGAAACTTTGTATCTCAACCCAGGCTGCAGAAAAAATTTACAGCGGGTTTGGAGATCCAGCCAACTTAGAAATTAATTTAAATTTATCAAATAATTCAAATTTATTTTGGTTACCTAAAGAATTAATTTTATTTAATAATTGTAACTTAAAAAGAAAAATTAATTTTAATTTATCAAAAGACTCAAATTTACTTCTTTGTGAAAATATTATTTTTGGACGAACTTCTATGAAGGAGGAGTATGAAAAGGGATATTTTTCAGATTTTTGGAATATTAATATTGATAAAAAATTAATTCATACAGAAGCAATAAATACAGGTTTATTCGAAAAAAAATATTTGAATAGTTTTTCGACATTAAATAATAATTCTGCAGTTGCGACAATTATTATTGTAGGAAATAAGTTTTTGAATAAAGTAAATAATCTGTCTGAAACTTTAACAAACAATGAAAATACAACTTCAAATTATTCTCATTGGGATAATAAATTGATCCTAAGACTTTTATCTAAAGATAGTTATAATCTTAAATTTGCAATTGATAAAATTTTATCTTATTTTTTTGAAGGATCAAAGATACCAAAAGTATGGAATATATAAATGAAACTTACTCCTAGAGAAAAAGATAAACTTTTAATAAGCCTTGCAGCGATTGTCGCTAAAAATAGATTATTAAAAGGTATAAAATTAAATTATCCAGAAGCTATTGCTTTAATAACAGATTTTGTTGTAGAGGGAGCTAGAGAGGGCAAAAGTGTTGCAGAATTGATGGAGGCAGGAGCTCATGTCATTAAAAAAAAGGATTGTATGGAAGGTATTCCGGATATGGTCAAGGAAGTTCAAGTAGAAGCTACTTTTCCTGATGGAACTAAATTAGTAACGGTGCATAAACCAATTAGATGACAATATTATGAAGCCAGGTGAAGTAATTACAAAAAACGAGGATATAGACTTAAATAAAGACTCCAAAGTTACTAAGATAAAAATTTCTAATTCTGGAGATAGACCTGTGCAAGTAGGAAGCCATTATCATTTTTTTGAAACAAATGAGTATTTAGTTTTTGATCGAAAATTAGCATATGGAAAAAGATTAAATATTCCCTCAGGAACTGCTGTGAGATTTGAGCCAGGTCAATCTAAAGATGTTGAGCTTATAGAGATTAATGGATTAAAAAAAATATACGGGTTCAATAAGAAAGTTATGGGTAATTTATAATGGCTAAAATTTCCAGAGCAGCTTATGCGGATATGTATGGGCCTACTACAGGAGACAAAGTAAGGCTCGCAGATACCGACTTGTTTATTGAGGTTGAAAACGATCTAACCACTTATGGTGAAGAAGTTAAGTTTGGTGGTGGAAAAGTAATAAGAGATGGGATGGGCCAATCTCAAATTAGCAGAGAAAAAGGAGCTGCTGATACTGTTATTACCAACGCTTTAATAGTTGATGTAAATGGAATTTATAAAGCTGATGTTGGCTTAAAAGACGGAAAAATATTTGAAATTGGTAAAGCTGGAAATCCAGACACTCAATCTAAAGTAAATATTATTATTGGTCCAGGAACGGAGGTAATTGCAGGTGAAGGAAAAATTTTAACTGCAGGGGGGTTTGATAGTCATATTCATTATATATGCCCCCAACAAATTGATGATGCTTTACACTCAGGTATTACAACTATGCTTGGAGGAGGTACTGGACCGGCTCATGGAACACTTGCAACAACGTGTACACCTGGACCATGGCATATACAAAGAATGATTCAATCTGCTGATGGATTTTCTATGAATTTAGCTTTTGCTGGGAAAGGAAATTCTTCATTACCAGAAGGTCTTGAAGAACAAATTCTAGCAGGAGCTTCAGCTTTAAAATTACATGAGGATTGGGGAACCACTCCTGGAGCGATTGATAATTGTTTGAATATTGCTGATAAAAATGATGTGCAAGTAATGATTCATACAGACACTTTAAATGAAAGTGGGTTTGTAGAAAATACTATCAAAGCAATTAACAAACGAACTATTCATGCTTTTCATACAGAGGGTGCTGGTGGTGGACATGCACCAGATATAATTAAAGTTTGTGGAGAAGAGTATGTTATTCCTTCTTCCACAAACCCTACTAGACCATACACAGTTAATACAATAGAAGAACATTTGGATATGCTGATGGTTTGTCATCATCTCGACAAATCTATTCCAGAGGATGTAGCATTTGCTGAAAGTAGAATCAGAAGAGAAACAATCGCAGCAGAAGATATTCTGCATGACATGGGAGCTTTTTCAATTATTGCATCAGATAGTCAGGCTATGGGTAGAGTTGGAGAAGTTATAATTAGAACTTGGCAAACTGCACATAAAATGAAAGTTCAAAGAGGAAGTTTGTCAGAGGAAAAAGGAGATAATGATAACTTTAGAGTTAAAAGATATTTAGCAAAATACACAATTAATCCTGCAATTGCTCATGGAATTTCAAAACATATTGGTAGTATTGAAAAAAATAAACGTGCAGATTTAGTTTTATGGGACCCAGCATTCTTTGGTGCAAAACCAGAAATGATACTAATTGGAGGAAGTATAGCTTGTGCGCAAATGGGAGACCCAAATGCATCAATTCCAACCCCTCAGCCAGTATACACTAGACCAATGTTTTCATCATTTGGAACTTCTTTAGAGAAATCTTCAGTAATTTTTACAAGCAAACTAGCTCTTGAAAAGGATTCTTTAAAAGATGCAAGTATTAGAAAAGACTTATTACCTGTAGAAAACACAAGGGCCATTTCTAAAAAAGATATGATTTTAAATAATAAGTGTCCGAAAATTGAGGTTAATCCTGAGACTTACGAGGTAAAAGCTGATGGTGAAATAATTACCTGTGAACCTGCTAGAGAACTTCCTTTAGCACAAAGATATTTTATGTTTTAACTTATGGATAATTGTTTTTTAATAGTTAATAAAATCGCTAAAAATAAAGCAAAAGATTACATATCTTTATCTTATGATGATAGATTTTTAAGAAGAAAAAAACTTGTTTCAGATAATGGTTTTGAATTTTTAGTCAATTTACCGGAGACAAAATCACTGTCAGAAAATCAAGCATTTAGGCTTCAAAGTGGAAATTTGATTTTAATCAAAAACAAAAAGGAAAGTTTATTAGAAATAAAAGGTAAAAATTTAATGCAATTAATTTGGCATATTGGAAACAGGCATATGCCATGCCAAATTGAAAAAGATAAAATTTTTATTCAGTACGATGAAGTAATAAAAAAAATGATATTAAAATTAGGAGGAAAGGTTAAGAAAGTTTTAAGACCTTTTAAACCAGAGGGAGGAGCATATGGAATTGGTAGAACCCATAGCCATAGACACTAAAATAAAAGGTAAAAAAGATTTAAAAGAATCGTTACAAATTCTTCAAACTTGGTTTTCACCATCATTTCCGATTGGAAGTTTTTCATATTCTCATGGTTTAGAGGCAATGATTAATGATAACGTTATTAAGTCAAAAGAAGATATTCTGGATTATTTAAAATGTATCTTAAAATACGGAACAGGTAAAAATGACGTAATTTTAATGAAATACACCTATCAGGGAGAAGAGTTAAATGAATTGGCCTTATCTCTTTGTCCATCCAAAGAAAGAAAAATAGAGTCAGTTGAAATGGGTAATGCTTTTAGAAAAGTGTTAGCTGATAGTTGGAATTTTAAAATTCTTGAAAATACTGCTTATCCAATTGCAGTTGCTAAAGCAGCTAAACATTTTGATATACCGCTTAACTTAGCAATAGTATCTTATCTACAATCCTTTGTATCAAATCTAATAAATGTTTGCATTAAACATATACCAATTGGGCAAAAAATTGGACAGGACTGTATAATTAAAACTTACGAATTAATAAGAGAAATAGAAAAAGAAAGTCAAAATTTTAATTTAGAAGACTTAGGTGGAATTTGTTTTAATAGTGATATCTACAGTATCAAGCATGAAAATTTGAAAACACGAATTTATAAAACATGAAAAATATAAATGGACCATTAAAAGTTGGAATAGGTGGACCTGTTGGTGCAGGGAAGACAAGTTTAACAGCTGAATTATGTAAATTTTTATCAAAGAAAATTTCTATGGCTGTAATATCAAACGATATTTATACAAAAGAGGATGCAGAATTTTTAATGAAAGTCCAAGCCTTACCTTTAGAGAGAATTAAAGGAGTTGAAACAGGAGGATGTCCACATACAGCAATTCGTGAAGATGCTTCAATTAATATGCTTGCTGTAGAAAATATGAAAAAAAAATTTCCTGATCTTGATTTGATTTTAATTGAGTCTGGTGGAGATAATTTAGCAGCAACTTTTAGCCCAGAACTAGTTGATCTATCTATTTATGTTATTGATGTTGGTATGGGTGGAGATATCCCTAGAAAAGGTGGTCCTGCTATTCAAAAGTCAGACTTGTTAATTATCAATAAGACTGATTTAGCTCCTCATGTAGAAGTTAATCTTGAAACCATGAAAGAAGACGTAAAAAAGGCCCGAAATGGCTTACCTTATGTTTTTTGCCAGATGAAAAAGCAAATTGGTGTTGAAGATGTTGCTAACTTCTTATTTTCATCAGGTGGACTATAGAGTTTTGATCTAAGTTCTAATCGTTGGTAAACAATAAAAGTCAGCTGTATCAATTTTAGAAGAATACTGTCTTCGCATATTCCACTTCTTATGAACGCCCGCACTAGCAACACTCAAAGTAGATCTTCCGTATCGATGATTAGTGTTATCAATTGATCGCATTAAGCTATTAATTTTTTCATCTTTTTCAGATGTAAATAAATTTGTTTTATCACTTGCATTAGATAACCCTGTTAGCATGACGCCTGCTTTTTGATAACGGTAACCGTTTTTAAAAATACTTTCTAATATTGAAACTGCTGTCTTAACTGTTTCAATACTATTGTTTGTTGCAATTGGAAAATCAACTGTCTTCGCATTTGAATAGTAACCAAAGTTTCTCTGGAAAGGACTGGTTCTAACAAATACTGTAATTGCTTTTGCAACTAAAGACTCTGATCTAATTTTTTCAGATGCGTTTAAACAATAGTTAGCAACCGCTTCTTTTAATTCTTGGAAAGTTTCAATTCTTTTCCCAAATGATCTTGAAACTACACAGCTCTTTCTTTTAGTAGTAGTTGTCTCTAAACCTATACAAGAAACTCCTCTCAGCTCCATTGCAGTTCTTGAACTTAGAACATTTGAACTTTTCTTGATCCATGTATTAGATTTATTTTTTAATTGTTTAGCATTGTAAATTCCATGCTTTTGATAAAATTTAGTTAATTGTCTTCCAACACCCCAGACATCATTAATTTCAACTTTTTCTAAAATAGGATCTAAATTTTCAATACCAATTAAACTTGTCACCCCTGATTGTTTTTTCTTTGCAATATGATTTGCAACTTTACTTAAAGTTTTTGTGTTGGCTATTCCGATACTGGTTGGAATACCAGTCCACTGTAAAACTGTTTCTCTAATTTCTTTTCCAACTTTTTCTACTTCACTGTCAGGAAAGTTTGATAAATCTAAAAATGCTTCATCAATTGAATAAACTTCTATTTCTGAATTAAATCTTTTAAGAGTTCGCATCACTCTTCTAGATAAATCTCCATATAAAGAATAGTTTGAAGAAAATACTTCAACTTTGTTTTTAAGAATAATATCTTTTGCCTTAAAATAAGGCTCACCCATTTTAATACCCAAAGCTTTTGCTTCATTTGATCTTGAAATAATACAACCATCATTGTTAGATAAAACAACAACAGGTTTTCTTCTTATTTTTGGATTAAATAATCTTTCGCATGAAACATAAAAAGAATTACAATCAATTAATGCTATTTTTTTAGTACGTTGAATGGATGACATAAGTAACAACCCCCCAAATAAAAATATCTTGTTCTTCGTTAATTAAAATTCTGTCAGAAAACTCTTTAGATCCAGAAGTTAAAAATTTTTTATCTCGTTCTTGAACTAAAGTTTTAACTACAAGCTCATCATGAACATTTGCAATCACGGTTGAAAAGTTTTTTGGTTTTAAACTTTTATCAACTACCAATAAGTCACCATCATTGATCCCGACATCGACCATTGATTTACCTTGAACTCTAATGATGAAAGTTGCCGGAACATTTCTTATTAAATGCATGTTCAGATCAATATCTTCCTCGATATAATCAGTAGCAGGGGAAGGAAAGCCAGCGCCTGCTTTATGTAGATAATAAGGGATTGTTAGTTTCATGTTCTTGTTTTGTTCTACTTTATAGACCATTTATACAATACACTCAAGAGGTTGTATTTTGAGTCCGTAATTGAATCAAAAGTGAATCAAAACGTGAACATCGAAAACAACATTTGGTGGACATGTGGAAAACTTTTACAATAAGTAGTCTTAAAGTGATTTATAAAGGAAATTTATGATTTGTATTAAAGCTGATATTCCAGAAGAGTTAAATGAAATAGATGATGAATTAAAAGCAGTTTACCATGGCAAAGATACCGTTTGTTTCTTCATATTAAAAACAAGAGAATTAAGAAATAAGTTTATAGAAGAAACCAAAGGAATGAACAAAAGTGAAAGAGAAAAAGTTTATGAGGTATATAATAAATAAGTAAAAATAAATTATGAATATTTTAGATTTTGTGATGGTTGGTTCTGATGATCATGAAAAATCAGGTGATTTTTATGATGCTGTTTTTGAACCTCTAAAATTAAAAAGAATTTTGAAAACACAAAAATATCTAGGTTACGCCCATTCAAGCGATCCAGAGAAAGTCCAATTTTATGTAACACATCCTGTAAATGGAAAAGATGCAACGTTTGGCAATGGAACCCAAATAACTTTATTAGCAGAAAATAAAGAAGCAGTAGAAAAATTTTATGAGATTGCGATTTCAAAAGGAGCAACAGATGAGGGAGCGCCTGGAGTTAGAAAAGATGGAAATTATTACGGATATATTCGTGACTTAGACGGAAATAAGATTGCAGCAAAAAGTGTTTTAAAATAAAAAAGGAGTTATATGAAATTAAATTGTCATTGTGGAGCTGTTGAAGCAGAAATTAATTCTACAATTAACGAATTAGCAAAAATTGTAAGATGTAACTGTTCTATTTGTAAAAGAAAAAATGCAACAATGGGAATGGTTAAGAATGAAGATTTTAAAGTTACTAAAGGAGAAGATAAATTAAAACTTTACCAATACCACACCAAAGTTGCTAACCATTATTTTTGTATAGAATGTGGAATTTATACTCATCACAATCCAAGAAGCGCACCAGCTATGACTGGATTTAATTTAGGTTGTGTCGATGAAGTTAAAGTTGAGGATATAAAAGAGATAGCTCAATTTGATGGTCTTAACCATCCAATGGATCAAGAAAAATAAAAGTCCAATGAAATTATCTGAAGATTGTTTTAAAAAAGTTAAAAAAGATTGTTTTAAATTTATTAAATCACAAGAAACATCAACTGAAAAGTTTGGTAATAAAGAGGCCATGATTAAGAATTTTTTAATCCCAATATGTTTTTGGATTGTAAAAAAAGCAGATAATAAAAAACCTTATTTTGTTGGATTAGCTGGAGGACAAGGAACAGGCAAAACAACGATAAGCTCAATTATTAAGATAATATTGGAAAAATATTTTAAATTGAAAGTATTTAAGATCTCTATTGATGATTTTTATAAAACCAGGAAAGAAAGAATAGCTTTATCAAAAAAAGTACATCCAATGTTACTTACTAGGGGAGTTCCTGGAACTCATGATATCAGTATGATGCTAGATTTCTTTAAAAAATCCAAAGCAAAAAAATTTAAAAGAATGAAGTTACCAAATTTTAACAAGGCAATTGATGACAGATTTTCAAAAAACAAATGGAGCAAAATTAACAAAAGACCAGATGTTATTATTTTTGAAGGATGGTGTGTTGGAGCAAGAGCAGAAACTAATAAGACATTAAAAAAATCTATTAACTCAATGGAAAAAGCGAATGATCATAAACTGGTTTGGAGAAAATATGTTAATCAACAATTAAAAACTAAATATAAAAAGCTATATTCTCAGTTAAATTGTATGATTTACTTAAAAGCAAAAAACTTTAGTTTATTACAAAAGTGGAGATTAAAGCAGGAACACAAACTATGGTTAAAAACAAAAAAAAAGGGTGGTCATAAAATAATGAGTAAAGGAGACGTAATAAATTTTATGCAAACTTATCAAAGAATTACTCAAAATATGTTTAAAAATATGCCCAAATATGCATCTATAATTTTAAATTTAAACAGTAACCATCAAATTAAAACTGCTATATATAAATCGAAATGAAAAAAATATTTATCATAGTTATCGCATCAATATTCTATTTTAGTAACGCTTTTGCAGTTACGCTTCTTGATGCATTAAATCAAACATATAAAAATAATATTCAATTAAATGCTGAAAGAGAAAATATTAAAGTCTCAGAAGAAGATGTGAATATTGCAAAAGCTGATTATAAACCTTCTTTAACTGTAAAAGGATCAAAAAGTATTGAGGAAACAAATAAACTTACAAATCAAAGTGGAGGTGATGCAAGTGTAACTGATGTAGATCCATTCACTACTTCAATTAAATTAGAACAAACATTGTTAGATTTTGGTAGAGGTTTAACTCTTGAAAAAAATATAACTGCTTTAGATTTAGCAAAAGCTCAGTTAGTAAAAAAAGAACAGGATATTTTACATAAAGCAATTGATGCATTCACAAATTTAATTCTTGCTAGAGAAACGCTAGATATTAATGCAAAAAATTTAAATCTTTTAATTAGACAAGTTGAAAATGATAAAATTAGAAGAGACAGAGGTCAAATTACAAATACTGATTTGGCACAATCTGAGTCATCACTTGCAGGTGCTCAAGCACAATTTGCTAAAGCAAAAAGTGACTTATTAATTAGTAAACTTAATTATGAGAATATAATTGGTAAAATCAGCGATCCAAATCAATTACAAAAAAATTCAAATGCGATAGTTAGTATTCCAAATACTCTAAACGAGGCAATTAATCTTTCAAAACAAAATAACCCCGATATTCAAATAGCAAAATTTGATTTAGCTAAAGCGGAGAAAGAATTAGCAATTTCAGAGTCAGATCTAAAACCAACCGCTTCTTTATCTTTAGAAAGATCTTATACAGAAGACCTTAGTTCTACTTATGATGAGAGAGAAAAAGATATTTTAAAAGCAGAAATTAGTTGGCCTTTTTATTCCGGTGGAAAAAAGAGATCAACTATTAATAAAAATTCAAATTTTACTGCTAGAAAAAGATTACTTTTAGATGATGCTGTTAAAACAAATGAAACCAATGTTGCAAGTGCATGGTCTAGTCTAGAGTCTTCTGAAAGTTTTTTAAATTCAGTTAGGGTTCAAGTAAATGCAGCTGAAATAGCTAACGAGGGAATAGCTGCGGAGTACGAAAGAGGTTCTAGAACTACTTTAGATGTTATCCAATCAAATGCTTTATTACTTTCTGCTCAAATTTCTTTAGCAAGTTCTGAAAAAAACTATCTAATGGCACAATACAATCTGCTTAAAGCAGTAGGCTTACTTAACAGCCAATATCTAAAACTTAAGTAATTATTTGATTTTTAAGGCTAAAAAATAAATATATTGCTAATGAGAACAAAATGTGTACATTTATTTCATGATTCGAGTGTTAAAAAATTTAAAAAAAGAGGCAAAAAATGACGAAAAATAACCTAAAAGTAGTTAAATCTACTAAAGATCAAGAAATGGACGTTAAAGAAAAGAACAAAGCGCTAGACGCTGCAATAGCTCAAATTACAGATAATTTTGGAAAAGGCTCTGTAATGAAGCTTGGTGAAAAAAGAGCAATGGATATCGAGTCTGTTTCAACAGGATCTTTAAGCCTTGATTTAGCTTTAGGTATTGGTGGATTACCGAAAGGAAGAATTATTGAAGTTTATGGACCAGAGTCATCAGGTAAAACAACATTAGCATTACAAGTTGTTGCTGAAGCTCAAAAATCTGGAGGCATTTGCGCATTTGTCGATGCAGAGCATGCATTAGATCCAGTTTATGCAAAAAAATTAGGTGTAAATACTGAAGAACTTTTAATTTCACAGCCAGACACTGGTGAACAAGCATTAGAAATCGCTGATACACTAGTAAAATCAGGCTCTATTTCAGTAATCGTTATCGACTCTGTTGCAGCTTTAACTCCAAAAGCTGAAATCGAAGGCGAGATGGGAGATCATCATGTTGGTCTTCAATCAAGATTAATGAGTCAGGCGTTAAGAAAATTAACTGGTTCAATTTCAAACACAAACACAATGATGATTTTCATCAACCAAATTAGAATGAAAATTGGAGTTATGTTTGGAAGTCCAGAGACAACATCAGGTGGTAATGCACTTAAGTTTTACTCATCTGTGAGAATGGATATTAGAAGAATTGGTGCCATCAAAGATAAAGATGAAATTATTGGTAACTCTACAAGAGTGAAGGTAGTTAAGAATAAAGTAGCACCACCATTTAAAGTTGTTGAATTTGACTTGATGTATGGAAGAGGAATTAGCAAGATGGGTGAACTAGTCGATCTTGGTTCTAAAGCAGATATAATTGAAAAATCAGGTGCTTGGTATGCTTACAAAGGAGAGAAGATTGGTCAAGGTAGAGAGAATGCTAAGACTTACCTAGCTCAAAATCCTAAAGTTGCTGCAGAAATTGAAATGGCAATTAGAGAAAAAGCAGGTGTGATTTCTAAGAAAATAGAAGGAAATCCAATCGATCCTGAAAAATTGGAAAAAAGAAAAGAAAGTAGCTGAAAAAGAAGAGGCTGATAAAGCAGAAGCTACTCCTCCATCTAAAAAGAATTAATAGGTCATCTTTATTAATAAAAGGCGCTTAATTTAAGCGCCTTTTTTCCCTTCGATATCTAGACATAGAATAAAAAAGCTGTATTTTAAAAATATGGCAGACAAAACACTCAATGAAATAAGAAATACTTTCTTAAAGTATTTTGAAAAGAACGATCATAAGATTGTGGAATCTAGTAATTTAGTTCCAAATAATGATCCCACATTGATGTTTGCCAATTCTGGAATGGTCCAGTTTAAGAATGTTTTCACAGGGTTAGAAAAAAGAGATTATGTAAGAGCAACTACATCACAAAAATGTGTAAGGGCAGGTGGTAAGCATAACGATTTAGAAAATGTTGGTTACACACCAAGACACCATACATTTTTTGAAATGTTGGGAAACTTTTCTTTTGGTGATTACTTCAAAGAACAAGCAATTCATTATGCTTGGAACTTAATTACAAAAGATTTTGGAATAGATAAAAACAGACTATATGTAACTGTATTTCACGAAGATGATGAGGCCTTTAATTTTTGGAAGAAAATAGCGGGTTTTAGCGATGATAGAATAATTAGAATTGCTACATCAGATAATTTTTGGTCAATGGGTGAGACAGGTCCTTGTGGACCGTGTTCTGAAATATTTTTTGATCATGGAGATCATTTACCTGGAGGATTACCAGGCTCTAAAGATGAAGATGGAGATAGATTTATAGAAATTTGGAACTTGGTCTTTATGCAATTTGAACAAGTTACAAAAGATAAAAGAATAAATCTTCCAAAACCATCTGTTGATACAGGAATGGGACTTGAGAGAATTGCAGCTTTACTACAAGGTACTCATGATAATTATGAAACAGATCATTTCAAAAAAATAATTAACTCAGCCTCAGAAATTGTAAAAGTTAAATCAGATAAATCTAATCTTTCAAGTTTTAGAGTTATCGCTGATCACTTAAGAGCAAGCTCTTTTTTGATTGCTGAAGGAGTTTTACCTTCTAATGAAGGAAGAGGATATGTTCTTAGAAGAATTATGAGAAGAGGGATGAGACATTCTCATCTACTTGGATCTAAAGAACCAGTTTTTTATAACTTGTTTGACACGCTTAAAAATGAAATGTCAGGAAACTATCCAGAATTAGTTAGAGCAGAGTCTTTAATTAAAGAAACTTTAAAAATGGAAGAAGAAAAATTCTTAGTTTTATTAGACAGAGGAATTAAAATTTTAAATGATGAAATATCTAAAATAGATAAAGTGTTACCAGGTGAAGTAGCTTTTAAATTATACGACACCTATGGTTTCCCATTAGATCTTACCGAAGATATTTTAAGAAATAAATCAATGTCAATCGATACTGAAAAGTTTCAATCTTTAATGAAGGAAAGTAGAGAACTTGCTAAGAAAAATTGGAAAGGTTCTGGTGATGCAGCAGTTGAAGATATCTGGTTTGGAATAAAAGATAAATTAGAAGCAACTGAATTTTTAGGATACGAAACCAATCAAGCTGAGGGTGTCGTATTATCTCTTTTAAAAGATAACAAAGAGGTAGATCAGTTAAAAAAAAATGATGAAGGAATGATTATAGTAAACCAAACTCCTTTTTATGGTGAGTCTGGAGGTCAGGTCGGTGATACAGGTGAAATAATATCAAATGATTTTAAATTTGAAGTAACCGATGTCCAAAAAAAACTAGGAGATTTATTTGTACATTATGGAAAGGTTAAGAGTGGATCTATAAAACTTCAGGAAAATGTAGAGTTAAAAATTGATGTAGAAAGAAGAGATAATACTCGTGCTTATCACTCAGCAACCCATCTACTACATGAATCTTTACGAAGAGTTCTAGGTACTCATGTAACTCAAAAAGGCTCATTAGTAGAGCCAAGTAGATTAAGATTTGATTTCAGTCACATGAAACCTATTTTGAACGAGGAAATTGATAAAATAGAAGAATTTGTAAACAAAATGGTGTCTAAAAAATCTGAGGTTAAAACTAGATTAATGACACCTGATGAGGCAGTTGAAAATGGTGCTTTAGCATTATTTGGGGAAAAATACGGAGATGAGGTAAGGGTTCTCTCAATGGGAGACGAGGATGGCAAGTATTTTTCTACCGAATTATGCGGTGGAACACACGTAAAAAACACTGGTGATATTGGTAAATTTAAGATTGTGAGTCAGTCCTCAATTGCTGCAGGGGTTAGAAGAATTGAGGCTTTGAGAGATAAACAATTAGAGGAATATTTAAAAAATAAAGAGAAATTATCAAACCTATCTGCAGAAAAAGATGAGGAAACAATTAAAGAATTAAGTCAGCAAATTATTAAATTAGGAGGAAAACTAAGTTTAGAAGAAACTGACCAGAAAACTTTAATAAAAAATTTAACTAAACAACTAGAAACTATTTCAGTAAATGCAATTTTAGAGGATAAATCTAAAAATATTATTAAAGATGAAGAAATTAATGGAGTTAAGTTAAGATTTCAAAAAATAGATGGATTGCCTCCAAAAGAATTAAGAAAACTTGTAGATAAAGGAAAAAAAGATTTAGGAGAAGGTATTGTGGTTGTGTTTGCAAATAAAGATGACAAGGTTGGATTAGCTGTTGGGGTAACTGACAATTTAATAAACAAGTTTGATGCTGTTCAATTTGTTAAAGTTGGATCTGAAATAATAGGTGGAAAAGGTGGAGGAGGAAGAAAAGACTTTGCCCAAGCAGGTGGACAAGATCAATCGAAAATTGACAGAGCTTTTGAAAAGCTTAAGAGTTTAGTTTAATTTCTTTTTTAAATTTCCATCAATTTC
The DNA here is from genome assembly GCA_902558545.1 of uncultured Pelagibacteraceae bacterium. Lineage (GTDB taxonomy): Bacteria > Pseudomonadota > Alphaproteobacteria > Pelagibacterales > Pelagibacteraceae > Pelagibacter. The sequence goes on from CACEEJ010000001.1 coordinate 33,177, forward strand.
ATCTAAAAATTGATTTGTAGTTAAGAATTTACTATTTGGGCCAACTAAAATTGCTAAATCTTTTGTCATTGATCCACTTTCTACACATTCGATACAAACTTTTTCTAAAGTTTGTGAAAATTTGATTAATTCTTCATTACTATCTAATTTACCTCTATGAGCTAATCCTCTTGTCCAGGCAAAAATAGATGCAATAGGGTTGGTTGAAGTTTCTTTTCCTTGTTGATGCATTCTATAATGCCTAGTTACAGTTCCGTGTGCAGCTTCTGCTTCCATTACTTTTCCGTCTGGAGTTAACAATGTACTCGTCATCAATCCTAAAGACCCATAACCTTGTGCCATAGTATCTGATTGCACATCTCCATCATAATTTTTGCAAGCCCAAATATATTTTCCACTCCATTTCATTGCACATGCAACCATGTCATCAATTAATCTATGTTCGTAAGTTAAATTATTTTTTTCAAATTCACTTTTATATTCTTTGTCGAAAATTTCTTGGAAAATATCTTTAAATCTTCCATCGTATTGTTTTAGAATTGTATTTTTAGTAGACATATAAACAGGCCATTTTTTAATTAACCCATAACTGAAACAAGATCTTGCAAAGTCTTCAATAGACTTATCTAAATTGTACATTGATAAAGCCACACCAGGACCTGTAAAATTAAATACTTCATATTTAATTTCATCTTTTCCATCTTCAGATGTCCACTTCACTTCCATTTTTCCTTTTCCAGGAACTTTAAAATCTGTTGCTCTATATTGATCACCAAAAGCATGTCTTCCAATAATCACTGGGTCAGTCCAAGAGGGAACAAGTTTTGGAATATTTTTACAAATAATTGGTTCTCTAAATACCGTCCCTCCAATTATATTTCTTATGGTTCCGTTTGGAGATCTCCACATTTTTTTTAAATCAAATTCTTTTACTCTCGCTTCATCAGGTGTAATCGTTGCACACTTAATTCCAACACCAATTTTTTTAATAGCATTCGCAGAGTCGACGGTAATCTGATCATCGGTTTTATCTCTACTTTTCATTCCTAAATCGTAATATTCAATACCAAGATCTAAATATGGAAGGATTAATTTATTTTTGATGAACTCCCATATAATACGAGTCATTTCATCGCCATCCAGCTCTACAACTGGGTTTTTTACCTTGATTTTGCTCATTAAATAAAAATTATCTTATTAATTGAATTTGATCGTTTTATATACATATTAATCGAAAATTAGCAAATAGAAGAATATGTTTAGTAAAATATTTCCGAAGATTCACACAGAAGGATACAAGTTTATAGTCATAGCTGTATTCATAACTATCATTTTTCTAATTATTAATAATTTTTTAGGATTAATAGGAATTTTACTAAGTGTCTGGGTTTATTATTTTTTTAGAGATCCAGAGAGAACAATTATAGGAGATGATAGTTACCTAGTAAGTCCTGCTGATGGAGAAGTGATTAAAGTTGAAGAGGTAGATGGACCAAAAGAACTTGGACTAGAAAATAAAAAATTTAAAAAAATAAGTATTTTTATGAATGTCTTTGATTGTCATGTTAACAGAACACCATGCTCAGGTATTGTTGAAGATATTTTATATAAACCAGGAAAGTTTTTAAATGCATCTTTAGATAAAGCAAGCGAAGACAACGAGAGAAATTATTATAAAATTAAAGATAAGCATGGGAATGATATTGTAGTCGTTCAAATCGCAGGATTAGTTGCAAGAAGAATAGTTTGTGAAACAAATAAAAACCAGGAATTACATCAAGGTGATAGAATTGGGATGATTAGATTTGGTAGTAGAGCAGACGTTTATTATGAAAATTACGAACCACTAGTTAAAGTTGGTCAAACAGCAATTTCAGGAGAAACACTGCTGGCTAAAAATTAATTTATGGAACAGCCAAAAAACAATTTAAAAATTGTTACAGATAAAAAAACAAACGCAAGAGTGATTTTACCTAACATGCTAACTCTTATTGGGGTTTGTATAGGCTTGTCATCAATCAGATTTGCATTGGATGGAAAATTTGAATTTGCAATTATAGCAATTATGTTTGCTGCTCTTATTGATGGATTAGATGGAAGAATAGCAAGATTAATTAAAGGGACATCAAAAGTCGGTAAAGAGTTAGATTCTTTAACAGATATGATAAGTTTTGGAGTAGCCCCAGCATTTATTATGTATTTCTGGAAACTAAATACATTAGGAAGATTTGGATGGTTGTTATGTTTAATATATGTAATTTGTGTTGCATTACGTTTGGCTCGTTTCAACGTAAATACAGGTCAAGCACCTTCTTGGAGAGATAATTTTTTTGAAGGAGTTCCATCTCCAGCAGGAGGTATCTTAGTTCTAACTCCATTAATTTTTAGTCTTACAAGCTTCGATTTTATAAATATAAATTATAATATTGTTGTTCCAGTTTTTTTTATTGTAACATCTCTATTACTGATTAGTAAATTTCCAAGTTATTCTTTTAAAAAAATCGTAATTCAAAGAAAAGCAACTATTTTTCTTTTATTTGGAATAGTTTTATTTTTTGGATTACTTTTAATATATCCATTTAACATTATATCTATTAGTGCAATTATATACTTAGGTATGCTTCCAATTAGTTTTTTTCATTATCAAAAATTAAAAAAACAAAACGAAGATCAGAATTATAAAGATGAAGATGATGATCTTGAAGATATTTTGTGATGAAAAAAAATGTTATTGTATCATTAGCTGACTCAAATTATTTCCCTTTATTAAATGAGTTAATAGACTCTATAAAAAGATTTAAAGAGAGCTCTGAAGTTGCAATATGTATTTTGGATGCTGGTATATCAGAGGTTCAAAAGAAAGAATTATCATCAAAAGTAGATGAAATAAAATCAGCAGAATGGGATATAAAAGTTCCAGATAGTAAAATCAAAGGGCGTGAATGGTTAAAGAGCCAAGTATCCAGGGCCTTTTTACCGAAATATTTTCCAAGCTATGAAAAATATTTATGGATTGATTGTGATGCTTGGGTCAATGATTGGCAATCTGTTGAGCTTTATTTTAAAGCTTGTGAAAATGGTAAATTAGGAATTACACAAACTATCGGACCAGGTTACAAGATTACTTCCAGAGTAAATTGGGTATTTGGAAAACTAGCAATTATTAAATCTCAAAATTTTAAACACGCAATAAAATCTAATATTAGTTTAGAAACAGCTAGAAAGTTAGCCTTTGCTCCTCATATTAATATTGGTGTTTTTTCATTAGAAAAAAATTCAATGTGTTGGAATTCATGGCAGAAAAACTTAAAGCAAACACTTAAAGGTGGAGAAATATTTGGCTCTGAACAATTAGCGATGAATATGTCCGTTTATGTTGATAACGTTAAAACTGAATTTCTTCCTTTAAACTGTAATTGGATTACTAGTAATCTTTTGCCAAAGTTTGATGAGGATAAAGATACATGGGTAGAGCCTTATTTGCCTAATTATAAAATTGGAATTATGCATTTAGCTGCTGGTATCTGGAAAGATAACGAAGATATGAGATTAAATAAGAATATTAAAATAGATATTCAAACTCTTACAGGTAAAATTTTAAATAAAAGTTTAAGATTTAATAATTAATTGAAAAAAAATAAAATCTCTAAGAACTGGGTTAATAAACAGCGTAGAGATATCTATGTTAGACAGTCCAAAGTTGATGGGTATCGTGCTAGATCAGCTTACAAATTAATAGAAATTGATGACAAATTTAAAATTTTTAAAGGTGGATTATCAGTAATTGATATTGGTGCAGCTCCAGGAAGCTGGTCACAGTATGCTCTCAAAGCAGCTAAAAGCGGAAAATTGATATCTATAGATTTAAAAAAAATGGAACCCATAGGAAATAGTGTTCAAATCCAAGGAGATTTTACTGAAGAAAAAACTCAAGAAGAAATTAAAAAAAATATAAACGGCAAAGTTGATGTCGTAATGTCTGATATGGCCATAGATACAACAGGTATTAAAAATATAGATTCAATACAAACTGGAGAACTGTGTAAAGAGGCAATGTTTTTTGCTAAAGATTTAATGAAAGACAATGGATATTTTATTTCAAAAATTTTTATGGGAGGAACATTTAACGAAATCGTCGCAGAGGGAAAAAAATATTTTAAAGAAGTTAAGGTTTTTAAACCAAAATCTAGCAGAAAAGATTCAAAAGAAAGTTTTATAATTTGTAGAAAAATCCGATAGAGACTTTTAATTTAAAAGGAATCGTATATAAAAGATTATGGTTTCCATAAAAGAAGCACTTACCTTTGATGATGTTACATTAGCTCCAAAGTATTCAGAAATATTACCTTGTGATGCAGACACTAGTGTATCTTTAACAAAGCATTTGAAACTTAAAATTCCACTTTTATCATCTGCAATGGATACTGTCACAGAGAGCAGAATGGCAATAGCTATAGCTAAGGCTGGTGGTATTGGAGTAATTCACAGAAACCTTGATATAAAAACACAATTATCAGAGATAAAAAAAGTAAAAAAACAAAAACTAATTGTTGGAGCAGCTGTAGGTGCATCACCGAATGAATTTATTAGAGCTAAAGAAATAATTAAAGAAGGTGTAGATTTAATCGTAGTAGACACAGCACATGGCCATACTAAGAAAGTTGCCGAAATAATCAAATATATAAAAAAAATAAAAACTAACAAAATTGCTTTATGTGCGGGAAATATTGCTACACCTGAAGCCGCAAAATTCCTAATAAAATTAGGAGTAGATATAATTAAAATTGGTATAGGGCCAGGCTCTATTTGTACAACAAGACTGGTTGCTGGAATAGGAGTTCCTCAATTAAGCGCAATTTTAGCTGTAAGAAGTGGTTTAAAAAATAAAAATGTTAAAATAATTTCAGATGGTGGAATAAAATATTCTGGTGATTTAGCAAAAGCTTTTGCTGCAGGAGCTGATGCTGTAATGATTGGTTCGTTATTTGCAGGTACAAACGAAACTCCAGGGAAATTAATTAAAAAAAATGGACTGCTTTTCAAAAGTTTTAGAGGCATGGGTTCTGTTGGAGCTATGAACAAAGGGTCAGCTGATAGATACTTTCAAAAAAAACAAAAAGACTCCTCAAAATATGTGCCTGAGGGTGTTGAAGGTTTTGTAAAATATAAAGGAAATGTTGGGAGTATTATTTATAAATTAATTGGTGGATTGAAATCTTCAATGGGTTATCTTGGATCAAAAACAATCATTAAACTAAGAAATAAACCACAATTTGTGAAAATTACAAAAGCTGGATTTTATGAAAGTATGGTTCATAATGTAGATGTGTTAAAAAACGATAGTAAATATTAATGAGCAAATTTTTTAAATTAATAGGATTAATACTTTTAACAGCTTCTTTTAACAGCACGTCTTTTAGTAAAGAAAATTTTTTTAATGAAGCTTTAGAATTGTTTAAGAAAGAAAAATATGAAGATGCACGTTTTTTATTTGAGAGAAATATTGTTTTTAATCCAAAAGATGCAACCTCATATTTATATTTAGCAAAAATTTATAACCAAGAAGATAATCAAAGAAAAGAAGAATACAATTTAGAAACAACACTTTTAATTGAGCCTGACAATGAAGAAGCTTTATTAATGTTAATGAAAATTGCTTTAGAAAAATCTAATTATGAAAAAGTCAAAGATCTTTCAGATAAGTTTGTAAAAGTTTGTAAAAATTTATGTGATGAAAACAAAGATATTCAAGAGTCATTAAAAAATATAGAACCTGAAAAAAATGAGTCTTGATCAAAATCTTAATAAAATCTTAATAATAGATTTTGGTTCACAATTTACTCAATTAATTGCAAGAAGAGTAAGAGAATTAGGTGTGTTTTCAGAAATAGTTAGTCACAAAAAAATAAAACTAAAAGACATAAATAACAGTATTAAAGGAATAGTATTATCTGGTGGCCCACTAAATGTTTATCAAATAAATAAATATTCATTTGATAAAAAAATTTTACAACTTGACGTACCAGTTCTTGGAATATGTTTTGGACATCAAATTTTATCAAAACTTAATGGTGGAAGGGTAAAACAATCAAAACATAGAGAATTTGGTCTAGCTAATGTTTATAAAAAAAATAACAGTCTTTTAACAACTAATTTTTTTGGAAATAAAAAATCCAAACAAGTTTGGATGAGTCATGCTGATCAGGTTTCAAAACTTCCAAAGAATTTTAATGTTGTTGCATCAAGCACTAATTCAAAGTTTGCAATTGTTGAAAATAAAATAAAAAAATATTATGGGGTACAATTTCATCCAGAGGTAACTCACACAGAGAATGGAAAAAAATTAATAAGTAATTTTATTTTTTTAATTTGTGAAATTAAAAGAAATTGGTCCTCTAAGGATCAAAAAAATCAGCTTATTAAAGATGTTAGAAAACAAGTTGGAAATAAAAAAGTTATATGTGCTTTGTCAGGAGGTGTGGATAGTAGTGTAGTCGCCCAATTATTGAATAAAGCTATTGGAAAAAAACTTTATTGTATTTTTGTAAACACTGGCCTTCTAAGAAAAAATGAAGAAGTACAAGTAGTTCAGACTTTTAAGAAGCGTTTAAAAATGAATTTAATTTATGTAAATGCCGAAAAAGAATTCTTAAAAAAATTAAAAAATGTTTCTGATCCAGAGAAAAAAAGAAAAATAATTGGCAATTTATTTATCAAAATATTTGAACGGTATGCTAAGAAAATTAAAAACGTTAAATTTTTAGCTCAAGGAACTCTCTATCCAGACTTAATTGAAAGTAAATCAGTTACTGGTAGTCAAACTTCTAAAATTAAATCACACCATAATGTCGGTGGCCTCCCAAAAAAAATGAATTTAAAATTAGTAGAACCACTAAAATTCTTATTTAAGGACGAGGTAAGAAAATTAGGATTAGAGTTAAATTTAAGTAAAGAAATTATTTCAAGACATCCTTTTCCCGGACCAGGTTTAGCTATTCGAATGCCAGGTATTATAACTAATGAAAAAATTAAAATTCTAAAAGAGGCTGATTATTACTTTATTCAAGCTTTAAAGGATCACGGTCTTTATCATAAGATTTGGCAAGCTTATGCAGCATTACTTCCAGTAAAAACAGTGGGTGTTATGGGAGATAATCGTACTTATGAATACTTATGTTTATTAAGAGCAATTACATCTGAAGATGGAATGACAGCTGACTATTATGAATTTAAAAAGTCTTTTATGCAAACTATATCAAATAAAATAGTTAACAGTATAAGAGGTATAAACAGAGTAGTGTATGATGTTACTTCTAAACCACCTAGCACTATTGAATTAGAGTAGTTTTTAATTATAAATTAAGGTTATGAAATATTTACACACAATGATTAGAGTTAAAGACGTGGATGAGTCTCTTAGATTTTTCTGCGAAGGGCTTGGTTTAAAAGAAACAAGAAGAATGGAAAATGAAAAAGGAAGATTTACATTAATTTTTCTTGCAGCACCAAATGATGAAAAAGCAGAAATAGAATTAACGTATAATTGGGATGGTGATGAGCTTGGAGAAGGTTCAAGAAATTTTGGTCATCTTGCCTATAGAGTAGATAATATTTATGAAACTTGCCAAAGATTAATGGATATGGGTTATACTATTAATAGACCTCCAAGAGATGGCCATATGGCTTTTGTTAGATCACCAGACAAAATTTCAATTGAAATTCTTCAAGAAGGAAATTTAGAACCTAAAGAACCTTGGGCTTCAATGGAAAATACCGGCTCTTGGTAAGTCGATGAAAAAAAAAATTTCAGATTTAATTAAAAAAAAAAATAAACAAAAAATTGTAAGTTTAACTGCTTACTCAAAAAACGTTGCATCAATTTTAGATAATCATTGCGATATTATACTTGTTGGAGATTCTCTTGGATCTGTTTTGTATAATTATAAATCTACGAGAGAAGTTACTTTGAATACTATGATTGAACATTCTAAAAGTGTCAGAATGGGTATTAAAAAAAGTTTAATGATTGTTGATATGCCACATAACACCTATCGAACTCCTAAAGAGGCTTTAAAAAATGCAAAACAAATAATGAAAAAAACTAAATGTGATGGAGTAAAATTGGAAGGTGGAAAAAAAATTTACGAAACAATTAAAACTTTAGTTAAAAATAAAATTCCAGTTATGGGCCATTTAGGGCTACTTCCTCAGTCAGATAAAACTTTTAAATTTAAAGGCAAAAAAAAACTAGAGAGAGATCACATTCTAAGAGACTCGCAATTGTTAGAAAAAGCTGGAGTATTTTCTATTGTTTTAGAATGTGTTGAGACTTCTTTAGCAAAACTTGTTAGTCAAAATATCACAGTTCCAACAATAGGGATTGGAGCTTCTAAATATTGTGATGGTCAAATATTAGTTTTTGATGATTTAATTGGATTAAATCCTATGAATTATAAGTTTGTAAAAAAATATGCCAATATTAGAAATGAGATTTCTAATGCTGTTTCAAATTACTCAAAAGAAGTTAAAAAAATCAAATTTCCAAATAAAAAAAATTCTTTTTAATTAAAAGTATTTTTTAAAGTCTTCATTAATATTTAATATTTCAAGATCAACCAATCCACCAATTACTAATTGTAGTCCAACGATTAAGATAAATATTAAACCAATATAGGCTATCCAAATATGTCTTTGAATATAATTAGCCATATATGTAGCTAAAGCACCAGTTAAAACAACTGATAACATAAGACCAAATATCATAAATCCAAAATATCCTTTTGCTGCTGCAACTACACCAATGACATTATCAAAACTAATCATGATATCTGCAAATAAAACTTTTCCAATGCTACTAATGTATGAAGGCTCTTTACCTTTTTTAGTAGTGGGTTTTACTTTTTTAATGTCTAGTAAATCTTTTCTTAAATCATTTACAATCCAAATTAATAATAAACCACCCAAAATTTTTATAAAATAAAATTCAAATAAAAAAGTCGCAAAAATTGCAAAAAAAATTTTAAAAACAAAGGCTCCAATTACACCCCAAAGAATTATTTGTTTTCTATTTTTTGGAACAAAATTTGAAGCAATAGACCCAACTATTACCGCATTATCTGCTGTTAATATAATTGTGATAAAAATTATATTGGTTAAAATTATGAGCTCTTCAATCAAGATAACATTATAATAGTATAATCTGACAATTTTTCAATGAGACCATAATGATAATTTTATTGATTTAACCTCTAAGAGATAATTAAATGTTAATTTTAAAAAGGAGGATAGATGAAATTATTCAAATTATTTATATCTATAATTACTTCAGTATTATTATTTGCAAACGTTTCTTTAGCTGAAAAATGGGATATGGCACTAGCTTATGGTGCTGGAAACTTTCATTCTGCTAATGCAACAGAATTTGCAAAGAATGTAACTGAAAAAAGTGGTGGAAAACTTACAATTGTTACTCACCCAGGTGGTTCATTATTTAAAGGTGGTGAAATTTTCAGAGCTGTAAGAACAGGTCAAGCACCTATTGGTGAAAGATTCATGTCTGCTCTTGGAAAAGAAGATCCTTTATATGAAATTGACTCATTACCTTTCTTAGCAACTACTTATGATGATGCTATGAAATTATATGAAGCTTCAAAACCATATATTGTCAAAAGTCTCGATGAAAAAGGATTGGTATTTCTTTATGCAGTGCCATGGCCTGCACAAGGACTTTACAGTAAAAAGCAAATTAAAAAAGTTGGTGATCTAAATGGATTAAAATTTAGAGCATACAACTCTGCAACAATAAGAATTGCGGAGTTAACAGGAATGGCGCCAACTAAAATTGAAGCAGCTGAAATTAGCCAAGCTTTTTCTACAGGTGCAGTGGAAAGTATGATTACTTCTCCTACAACTGGTAAAAATAGCAAGATTTGGGAAAATGGTGTTAAATATTTTTATGATATAGCAGCATGGTTTCCAAAAAATATGATCATAGCTAATAAAGCAGCTTGGAATAAACTTGATAAAGCAACTCAAGATCTAGTAATGAACCAAGCAGCAATTGCTGAAGAAAAGGGTTGGGAATTATCTAAACAAGGTAATACTGGAGACAAGAAAGCTTTAGCAGATGCTGGAATGGAAGTAGGCGAAGTTAATTCAGCTTTGAAAAAACATTTTGAAAAAGTTGGAGCAACAATGTCTGAAGAGTGGAAAGCAAAAGCTGGAGACAGAGGTGCTGCAGTTTTATCTGCTTACAAATAAAATAGTCTTAAAAAAAAGGCCAACTTGTAGTAAGTTGGCCTTTTTATTAAATGTTTCAATCAATAAATAATAATCTAAATAAGCTCTATAAATTTTCAGGATATTTAGCTGCTTTTTTTTTAATACTTGTCGCAGTTTTTATTTTAATTGGAATTTCCTCAAGAATATTTGGTTTTTACATAAGAGGTTTGGCTGAGTACTCAGGTTACTGCATGGCTGCAGCTTCCTTTTATGCCTTAGCATTTACTTTTGTTGAGGGTGGACATATTCGAATTACACTTTTCTTAGAAAAAGCCTCTTCATCCTATAAAAGACTTTTAGAAATATGGTGTTTGATTGTAGCAACAATTTTTTCAGGCTATTTGTCTTTTTACTTATGGAAAATGTTATTAATCTCTTATGATTTTCAAGAGAGAAGCGAAGGTGCAGATGAGATCTTAATTTGGATACCTCAAACTAGTGTTGCTATTGGATCTTTAATTTTTTTTATAGCTGTTTTACATAAATTTATTTTAACAATTTTAAGCAAGAATGACTGAAATATTTCTCATAATATTTTTTATAAGTGTACTTTTATTCTTTCTTGGATCTGGCATCTGGGTAGCGATAAGCATGATAGGAGTTTCAACAATTGGGATGATGTTATTTACATCAAGACCAGTTGGGGATGCCATGGCAACTACGATATGGGGAACCTCATCATCATGGACATTAACAGCTTTGCCATTGTTTGTTTGGATGGGCGAAATATTATTTAGAACCAAGTTATCTGAAAATTTATTTGCCGGACTATCACCATGGATGCAAAAATTACCTGGTGGATTAATTCATGTAAATGTTGTTGGTTGTGCACTTTTTGCTGCAATCTCTGGCTCTTCTGCTGCAACCGTTGCAACAGTAGGCAAGATGTCTATACCGGAACTAAGAAAAAGAAAATATCCAGAAAAAATTTTGTTAGGTAGTCTAGCAGGCTCAGGAACTTTAGGACTTCTTATTCCTCCTTCAATAATATTAATAATTTATGGAGTAACTGTCCAAGAGTCTATAGCAAAGCTATTTATTGCAGGAATTATTCCAGGGATAATGATTGCACTTATATTTATGTCTTACGTGATCATTTGGTCTTTAATAAATAAAAAAAGCATGCCAAAGTATGTAGAAAATTTTTCCTTTCTAGAAAAAATAAGAAAATCAAAACAATTATTACCAGTAATTATTTTAATATCAGCTGTGATTGGATCAATATACACTGGAGTTGCAACAGCAACTGAGGCTGCTTCTTTAGGTGTAGTAGGGGCTCTTATTTTATCTTACTTTCAAAAGAGCTTAACCATTGAAACATTTAAACAATCCTTATTAGGAGCAACTAAGACTTCTTGTATGATTGCTTTTATTTTAGCTGGCTCTACATTTTTATCATTAGCTATGGGATTTACTGGTCTTCCAAGAAATCTAGCTATCTGGATACAAAATATGGAGCTATCACCTTACGTATTAATTTTTGTATTAATGATTTTTTATATTATTCTTGGAATGTTTCTTGATGGAATTTCAGCAGTTGTATTAACAATGGCAATCATTGAACCTATGATTAGACAGGCTGGTTTTGACATGATTTGGTTTGGAATATTTTTAGTTATTGTAGTTGAGATGGCTCAAATCACACCACCTGTAGGATTTAATTTATTTGTTTTACAAGGAATGGCTAACAAAGATATGGGATTTATTGCAAGAAGTGCTTTTCCATTATTTTTATTAATGATACTCGCAGTTGTTCTTGTTGTTATTTTCCCTGAAATTGCATTATGGATGCCTCAACAAATGGTTCAAAATATAAATTAATATTTTGATTGTTTTGTTCCAGCAATAATTTCTTTTAACTCTGTATACTCTTCGCAATTACAACTTTCTAATACTTTTAATCTTTCTTTTGCTAAATCTAATCTATTTGTAACAACGTATAATTCACCTAAATATTCGTTAATACCAACATGATTTGGATCAATTTCTAAACCTAATAGATAATATTTTTCTCCATTTTCAAAATCTCCAAGTTTCCTAGTTGTAAATCCAAGATAGTTTAAAGTATCTGCTTGGAGTGGTTTTTTTTTGTTTGATTTAATTAATAAGGCTTGAGCTTTTTCATATCGTTTGTTGGCTTTTTCTATTTTTCCTTTTTTTTCATATTTCTTAGCTGCTTTAATTAAAGTAACAGCTTTGTCGTAATTAGATTTTACTTTACTTGAGTCGCCCCCATCACTTGAACTTCCAGCAGAGTAAGAATTAGATGATAATAAAATTAATGTTAATAGTGTTAAAAAGGTTTTTTTAATCATATAAATTTTTTCATTTGGTTAAGTGGTTTTAATTGCAGTCCATTTTCTATTAAATTTTTCCTGATTGATTTTGCAGTAGACAATGAACTTTCATTGTCCCCATGTATGCACACAGAGTCTATTTCACAAGGTATTTGCTTCCCACTGTGACAATTAAGCGACTGATTTTTAACCATATTTAATACGTGTTTTTTAGCTTCTTCTGGATCAGTAATAAGAGCATGTGGTTTTTTTCTAGAAACTAAATTTCCATCATCTTCATAATTTCTGTCAGCAAATATTTCACAAGCTATACGCATGTTTAGTTTTTTAGCTGCTTCTTCCATTTTAGATCCTGTAGGAACCAAATAAATTAAATCTTTACTAATCTCGTTTACAGCTTTTGCTAAAGTAGTAGCTAAATCTATATCCTCACAAGCCATATTGTTTAAAGCACCGTGTGGTTTTATGTGAGTAACATTCTCTCCATAATCTTGAGCAATTTTTTGAAGAATTTCATATTGATCAATAATTAATTGCCTTACCTCATTAGGTAGAAGATTCATTCTTTGCCTTCCAAAATTTTCAGGGTCATTAAATGACGGATGCGCTCCAATACTAACACCATTTTTTTTTGAAATTTGAACTACTTGATTCATCGACTCATCATCGCCTGCATGATAACCACATGCGACATTTGCAGAATTAACTATTTCTAGTAAATCTGGGTCATACTTGTTTGAATGATGTTTTGATTTTTCACCTAAATCGCAATTTATATTAATTTCCATAGTCTCTAATGTTAAGTATAACATGGCATGATAAAAAATATATCAAATCTTGGTGACGCAGCTTTGTACTGTGATTTTGGTAATGAAGTAAACAAATCAATTAATTCACAAGTAATAAAATACTTTAAAACTATTAAAGAAAAAAAATTTGAAGGGATCAATAATTTAACACCTTCATATAATAAATTAATTATTTCTTATGATCTAAAAAAAACAACTTTTAAAGAAGTTAAAAAATTTATAGAAAAAATTAATATTGAAGACTCAGAAAAAACAAACTCTAAAACATTGGAAATACCAGTTTGTTGTCACGAAAATTTCTCTATAGATATTAAAAGATTGGAAGAAATATTAAAATTAAGTAGAGAAAAAATTTTAGAGAATTTTTTAAATAAGGAATATTTCTGTTACATGACAGGTTTTATTGCTGGCATGCCTTTTCTTGGTGATTTAGATGAGAATATGCGAGCGCAACGTTTAGAAACTCCAAGAGTAAAAGTACCTAAAGGATCTGTTGCTTTAACTGAACAATTTGCAAATATTTATACATTTGAAAGTCCAGGTGGATGGAATATTTTAGGGAATACACCTTTGGATGTTTTTGATAGTTCAAAAGAAGATAAACCAAATCTAATTAACCCAGGTGATACAGTAATTTTCAAGGAAATTACTTTAGATCAGTATAAAAATTATAATGACTAATAATTATTTAGATATAATTAGACCTGGAATTAATACTACCTTTCAAGATAAAGGTAGGGACCATCTTTATCATATTGGTATACCATTTAGTGGTGCTATGGATAACAGAAATTATCTTATAGCTAATAAACTTGTTAATAACAATCTAGACTCTGCAGTGGTAGAGTTTGCATATCAAGGCCCTCATATAAAATATTCAGGAGAAAAAATTAATTTTGCTGTTACTGGAGATGTAATTTTTTCAATTAAAAAAAATAATGCTGAAATTGAGGGCAATTGCTATCAAAGCTATCAAATTGAAAATGGAGATGAGATAAATATCCTTTCTACAAATAAGTCAGTTTATGGATATTTAGCACTAGGTGGAGAACTCGATTTAAAATTTCAATGGAATAGTTGTTCTATAAATACGAAAGCAAATATTGGATCCAATGATGGAAAAAAATTAGACGCAGGACAGAGAATTAATTTTAAAAAAATAAATTCGAATAAAGATGTAAAAAAAATAAATTATATAAATAACAAAATAGAAAACATTAGGGTAATGAAGGGTACAAATTTTGATTATTTTTCAGAGCAAGGAAAACAAACTTTTTATGAGAAAGAATTTATAGTTTCAAAACTTTCAGACAGAATGGGAATGAGGCTTGAGGGTCCTAAAATAGAGAATATCGTTAATACCAATATTAAATCAGAGGGATTAATCAAAGGTGTTATTCAGGTACCTGCTGATGGTAATCCAATAATAATGCTTTCAGATCATGGCACTGTTGGTGGCTATCCAAAAATTGGTACTGTCGCGAGTGTTGATTATGATCGATTGGTACAAATGGCACCAGGATCAAAAATAAAATTTAAAGAGATTAATTTATCTGATGCAGAGACTCTATTTAAATTATATGAAATGGAAACTCAAAATTTACTATCACAAATTTAATGAATTTTTTATCAAAAATACCAGGCCCTTTTTTAGTTTTTTTGGGAGCATGTGCACTAAGTTTTGGTGGTCTAATAGTAAAATCTTTTGAAGGATCTACCCTTTGGCAAATATTATTTTGGAGATCACTTTTCTTTATTGGAGTAATTACAATTTTTTTAATCTTTACTTACAAAGGAAAAATTTTTAGTGCTCTTTATAAATCTGGGGTTCCGGGTTTAATTGGAGGTATAATTTTATCCATTGGATTTGCTAGCTACGTATTTGCTATGTACGAAACAACAGTAGCTAACGCAAACTTCATAATACAAACTCAAGCTTTGTTCTTAGCAATATTTGGTTATGTGTTTTTAAAAGAAAAAATTTCAAAAATTACATTCACCTGTATTATTACAGCAGTAGTTGGCATCATTTTAATGTTGGGAAGTTCTTTAACACCGGGTCAAATGACTGGAAACTTAGTTGCATTCATTATGCCAATATCATTTGCGATCTTAATTTTAATTGTTAGAAAATATCCTAAAGTCGATATGATACCTTTACAACTTGTTGCCGGAATTTTTGCAACATTAATAGGTTTGTTCATGTCACCAAGTATTATTATTTCATCAAACGATATTTTTTTAGGTTTTATTGCAGGATTTTTTCAAGTTGGACTTGGTTTTATACTTATAACAATTGGAGCAAGATCAACTCCCTCAGCATTTGTTGGAATAATTATGTTAACCGAAGCTGTCCTAGGACCTTTGTGGGCATGGATGTTTGTAAATGAAAACCCACCACTTTCTGTACTTTTTGGTGGAGCGGTAGTAATAACAGCAGTAGTTATACAGTTTTTGTCTCCATTACTTGTCAAAAAGGTAGCTAAATAAATTTCACATAAATATTTTAAATGTGCTATAAATTTATATACGGGAGAGACTACTTTTGTAGCGCCGAAGGAGCAACCACCCCGGAAACTCTCAGGCAAAAGGACCGTACATATTAACTCTGGAAAGAGAATTATTCTCGCCGAAGGAGCAAATCTCTCAGGCACCAAGACAGAGGGGGCACAGAAGAGTTAATATGGAAATAAAAAAAACATCGCTAAATAAACTTCATCAAAGTAACAATGCTAAGTTTGTTGAATTTGCGGGCTATGAAATGCCCATTCAGTATAGCAAAGGAATTATTGAAGAGCATAAATTCACAAGATCGAATTCTGGAATATTTGATGTATCCCATATGGGCCAGCTATTCATATATGGTGACGAAAGTTTAACAGAAGAATTAGAAAAGATTTTTCCATTAGATTTAAAAAATCTAAAACAAAATTGCTCTAAGTATAGTTTTTTAATGAATGAAGATGCTGGAATTTATGATGATTTAATCATCACTAAAATAGAGGAGGGGTATTTAATTATTTTAAATGCTGCATGCAAAGATCAAGATTTTGAGATTTTATCTAATTTACTAGGTCCGAAATTTAAAATGAATTTAGATAACAATAGATCTTTGATAGCAATTCAAGGACCTAAGTCTGTTGAAATTTTAAACTCAATTTTAAATGGCGTTGATCAACTAAATTTTATGACAGGAAATTGGTTCGATTCTGATAATCAAAAATTATTTGTCACAAGATCAGGTTATACAGGGGAAGATGGATTTGAAATTTCAATTTCTAACGATAAAGCGGAAAAATTCGTTGAAAATTTAATAGAAAAGGGAGCACAACTTATAGGACTTGGGGCAAGAGATACCTTGAGAATGGAGGCTGGATTATGTTTATATGGTCACGAATTAGATATTAATAAAACACCAGTTGAGGCAAACCTTAGATGGGCAATCTCAAAATCTAGATTATCTAATGGAGGTTTTATTGGATCAAAAAAAATTATGAACCAAATGCAAGATGGAGCAAGCCAAATAAGAGTAGGGATTAAGCCTGAAGGTAGACTGATTGCAAGAGAAAAAACAAAAATATTTGATGATACAGATAAACAAATTGGTGAGATTACTAGTGGAACGTTTGGACCAAGTGTAAACGGTCCTATAGCAATGGGTTATGTTGATAAAGAGTTTTCAAAGGTTGATACTAAAATTTTGCTTGAGGTAAGAGGAAAAAAACATCCTGCAAATGTTTGCGCATTACCATTTTATAAAAAAAATTATGTGAAAGGAGTAAATTAATGAGTGAAGTAAAATTTTCTAAAGAACATGAGTGGATTACTTTGGAGGGAGATGTAGCCACAATAGGAATTACAAAACATGCAACAGAAATGCTTGGAGACATAGTTTTTGCAGAACTGCCTGAAAAAGGATCTAATGTTGAAAAAGATGGTACTGCAGGAGTAGTAGAATCTACGAAAGCTGCTAGCGATGTTTTTACTCCAGTAAGTGGTGAAGTGGTAGATACCAATCAGTCTATAGTAGATGATCCTGCCAAAATTAATGAGGACCCTGAAGGTGGTGCATGGTTTTTTAAATTGAAAATTAAAGACACATCTGAGCTAGATACTTTAATGAACAAAGAAGAATACGATAAATTTGCAAAGGAGACATCAAGCTAATGTTACATAATTCACAAAAAGATTTTATTAGAAGACACATAGGTCCATCTGAGAAGGACCAAGAAAAAATGCTTAAAGATCTTAACTTTAAGTCATTAGATGAATTTATTAATAGCACCATTCCAGAAAAAATTCAGTTTAAGGGTGAATTAAATATCGGTGAACCGAACTCAGAATATGAAGCTTTAAGAAAATTAAAAGCAATTTCAAAAAAAAACCAAATTTACTCAAATTTTATAGGCATGGGTTATTATGGAACCTACACACCATATGTAATTTTAAGAAATATATTAGAAAATCCTGGATGGTACACATCATACACACCTTATCAGCCTGAAGTGGCACAAGGTAGATTAGAGATGCTATTAAACTTTCAACAAATGATTGTTGATTTTACAGGAATGGATATAGCGAACGCGTCTTTACTTGATGAAGGAACAGCAGCTGCCGAAGCTATGGGTTTAAGTCATAGACTTAATAAAAGTGATAGTAATTTAGTTTTTGTTTCAGAGAACTGCCACCCACAAACAATTGATGTTATTCAAACTAGAGCAGAGCCAATGGGTCTTAAAGTACTTGTTGGAAACGAGGATAAAGTTCTAGAGCAGTTAAAAGAAGATATTGTTTGCGGAGTTTTACAATATCCAGGAACTTTAGGTGATATTAAAGATCCTAGTGAGGCCATAAGTAAAATTCATAAAAAAAATGGAAAAGCAATTTTAGTTTGTGATCTCCTTGCACTTTCTATGCTAAAAACACCAAGAGAGCTTGGAGCAGATATTGCAGTCGGTAGTTCCCAAAGATTTGGTATTCCAATGGGTTATGGAGGACCTCATGCAGCCTTTTTTGCAACAAAAGATGAATACAAACGATCTATGCCAGGTAGAATTGTTGGGGTTTCAGTGGATAGGCATGGAAACCAGGCCTATAGATTGTCATTACAAACCAGAGAGCAACATATTAGAAGAGACAAAGCTACAAGTAATATTTGTACTGCTCAAGCCTTACTAGCGATTGTTTCAGCAGCATATGCCATTTATCACGGCCCTGATGGAATTAAAAGTATTTCCGAAAGAGTATCTCAACTAGCAAAAAATTTTGCAGATAAAATAAAACAATCTGGATATGAATTATACTCAGATTATTTTTTTGATACTGTAACTATTATAACCAAAGAAAAGACAGATCAGATTTTCAAAAATGCTTTAGACCAAAAAGTTAATATTAGAAAAGTAAATTCAGAGATGCTGGCTGTTTCTTTCGACGAAAGAAAAAATGTTTATAGAGTAAACCAACTACTAAAAATATTTAATGCTGCAGAGTCAATTAAAAAAGAGGATCCAACTGTTAGTTTACCAAATCTACCAAAAAATTTATTAAGAACTTCAAAATATTTAGAACACCCTGTTTTTAATTCATATCATTCAGAGACAGAAATGCTTAGATATCTTAAAAAGTTAGAGGATAAGGATATAGCTCTTAATAGAACAATGATTGCTCTAGGTTCATGTACTATGAAATTAAATGCTACTGCAGAAATGATACCTATTTCGTGGAGAGAATTGGCTGAGCCCCACCCATTCGTACCTGTAGAACAGATGGAGGGATATAGAGAAATGTTCACAGATCTTAAAAATTGGTTAAGATCTATTACTGGTTTTTCTGGTGTTTCACTTCAGCCAAATGCGGGAGCCCAAGGTGAGTATGCTGGCTTAATGGTAATAAGAAAGTATCATTTAGATAGAGGGGATGAAAATAGAAATATATGTTTAATTCCAAGCTCAGCACATGGAACTAATCCAGCAAGTGCACAGATGGTTGGAATGAAAGTTGTCGTTGTTGATTGTGACAAAGAAGGAAATGTTGATTTTGAGGATTTAAAGAAAAAAGCAGAATTGCATTCAGACAATCTTGGTGCATTAATGGTAACTTACCCATCAACCCATGGCGTATTTGAGGAAAAAATTAAAGATATATGTGAAGTAATTCATGAACATGGTGGTCAAGTTTATATGGATGGAGCAAACCTAAACGCACTTGTTGGAGTTGCAAAACCAGGAAATTTTGGTCCTGATGTTTGTCATATAAATTTGCATAAAACATTTTGTATTCCACATGGTGGAGGAGGACCTGGAATGGGACCTATCGCATGTAAAAGACATTTACAAGTTTATCTGCCTAATCATCCAGTCGTAAAAGATTGTGGACCTGCAAGTGGAATAGGTGCCGTTTCAGCAGCTCCTTGGGGAAGCTCAAGTATTTTATCAATTTCTTGGATGTACATTAAGATGATGGGATCCGAAGGTGTAAAACTTGCAACACAAATTGCAATCCTAAATGCAAATTACATAGCAAATAGATTAAAAGACCATTACCCAATTCTTTATAAAGGTTCAAATGGCAATGTTGCTCATGAGTGTATTATTGATATTAGATCAATTAAAAGCGAAACAGGTATTTCAGAAGAAGATATAGCTAAAAGATTAATTGATTATGGATTTCATGCGCCAACAATGTCATGGCCAGTTGCTGGAACAATGATGATTGAACCAACAGAGAGTGAGAGTTTATCTGAACTGGATAGATTTTGTGACACATTGATTAGCATTAAAGAGGAAATAGATATGGTTAAGTCAGGTAAGTTTGACAAAGTAGATAACCCTATTAAAAATGCACCTCACACCGATATTGAATTAGCTTCAGATGAATGGAATCATAAATATTCAAGAGAGCAAGCTGCATATCCTGCAAAATTCTTAAAAGCAAATAAATTTTGGCCTCCGGTTGCAAGAGTTGATAACGTGTATGGAGATAAAAATATTTTTTGTACTTGTCCAAGTATGGATGAGTTTAAAGAAGATGCAGCATAATAATTAATGAAAATTGCTGTCGTTGGGTCAGGTATTTCTGGAATAAGTGCTGCTTATTATTTATCTAAAAAACATCATGTAGATCTTTTCGAAAGAGAAGACCATTTTGGTGGACATTCTCATACTATAGATTTGTTTTTTGATGAAAAAAAAGTATCAGTTGATATTGGCTTTATTGTTTTTAATTTTCAAACTTATCCAAATTTAATTAATTTTTTTAAGGAAAATGATATTCAAATTGAAAAAAGCAACATGTCTTTTTCAGTTTCAGTAGATAATACGAAATTTGAATATTGTGGAAAAGGATTGAGTGGGATTTTCTGCAATAAATCAAATCTATTTAACATTGATTTCTTAAAAATGTTTTTTGATATAATTAAATTTTACAAAAAAAGTGATCAAGCAATCATATCCAATGATAAAATTACCTTAGGTGAATATTTAAAAATTAATAAATTGTCCAAAACATTTGTTGATTATCATATAATACCAATGGTATCTGCAATTTGGTCTATGCCCCCTTATGAAGCAAGCAAAATGCCAATTAGTTTTTTTCTTAGATTTTTCCAAAATCATGGTTTGTTTAGATTGAAAAATAGACCACAGTGGTACACAGTAACCAATAGAAGCAGAACCTATGTTAGTAAAATAATTTCACAATTAAGTGGGGAACATTATAAAAATTATAAAGTTACAAAAATAAAAAGAAAAATGTCAGGACTAGATTTATATTACGGTGGAGAAAGTGAATTTTTTGATTACGACAAGGTTATTTTGGCAACACATGCTGATGAAGCCTTAGAGATAATAGAAAATCCAACTGAGGATGAGAGAAATATTCTTTCGAATTTTAGCTACAAAGAAAATATAGCTTACATACATACAGATCAGCGTGCCATGCCAAAAAATAAAAAAGCTTGGTCTTCTTGGAATTCATCAATAGATGACAAGAATTTAGAGAAAAATTCAATAACCTACTGGTTAAATTTATTGCAAAATTTAAAGTGTGATGAAAATATTTTCTTAACACTAAATCCTTACTTCAATATTGATGAGAAAAAAATATTGAAAAAAGTAAAATTTACACATCCATATTACGATCAAAAAGCATTAGATGCTCAATCAGAGCTTATTAAAATACAAAATCAAAAAGATTTACTTTTTTGTGGCAGTTATTTTGGTTACGGATTTCATGAAGATGGAATAAAATCATCTCTTGAAATGCTGAAAAACCTTAATGATTAGTTCTTGTATATATAATGGAAACGTAATCCATAAGAGATTTAAACCAAAGGAACATTTTTTTAAATATAAAGTATTTTCACTTTTCATTGATCTATCAGAGTTAAATGAGCTTAATAATAAATTAAAATTTTTTTCATTAAATAAATTTAATCTTATTAGTTTTTACGAAAAAGATCATGGTGACCGTGATGGGTCATCTCTTTTTGAGTGGGTAAAAAAAAATCTAATTAATAACGAAATCAGTACAGACAACATAAAAGTTAAACTTTTATGCTATCCAAGAATATTTGGTTATGTTTTTAATCCACTAAGTATTTTTTTTGTATACGATAATAAAGATAATTTAATTTCTATATTATATGAGGTTAAAAATACATTTGGTGAGCAACACACATATGTTTTTAAAGTTGAGGGACAAAATAAATTAATTCAAAATAATTGCTCAAAAAAATTTCATGTTTCACCATTCATTGAAATGGATTGTAATTATTTTTTTAGAATATTAAATCCAGACCAGAAGTTGTCAGTTGTAATTGATCAATATGATCAAGAAGGAAAAATTCTTTTTGCATCTCAAGATGGTGAAAGATCTGCTTTGACAAGTAAAAACTTAATGAATTCTTATCTTAAACACCCTTTAATGACATTTAAAATTATCTCTGCGATACATTTTGAAGCGTTTAAATTGTGGATTAAAGGAATTAAATTTATTAAGAAAAAATTTAAAATTAAAAATAACATAACAGTAGAAAATTAATGTTTTTAAATAACACTGCAGATAAATTAGTTTTTAAATTTCTTAATAAAATAAACAATGGTTATTTAGAGCTTACTACACATAACGGAAAAGTTTTAAAGTTTGGAAATCCAAATGAAAAATTACATGCAAATATCTTAATCAAAAAACCAGATTTTAATTATAATTTAATTAGAGGTGGTAGTATTGGATTTGCTGAAAGCTACATGAGAGGTGAATTTGAAACTGATAAATTATCAAATTTAATAGAATTAACTGCGAGAAATATAGAAGTGGTACATAAATTTTCAGGCCTTCTTGATTTTCCAATAATTAATTTTGTTAAAAATAAAATAATAAAAAATACAAAAAGTCGTAGTAAAGAAAATATTGCCAAGCATTACGATCTTGGTAATGATTTTTTTTCTCTTTGGTTAGATGACACACTTACATACTCCAGTGCTATTTTTGATGATAAATCAAAAAATCTTTCTGATGCTCAAAATAACAAATATCAAAAATTAATTGATCTAATTAAACCAAATAATGGTGACAAAGTTTTAGAAATAGGATGTGGTTGGGGAGGTTTTGCTGAGTATCTAGGTAAAAAATACGATGTTAAGCTAGACTGTATTACGATATCAAAAAAACAATTTGAATACGCAAAAGAAAGAATTTTTAATTGTGGATTAAACGAAAAAGTTAATATTGAAATAAAGGATTACAGAGATCTTAAAGGCAAATACAATTCAATTGCTTCAATAGAGATGATAGAGGCTGTTGGTCAAAATTATTTAGAAGGATATTTTAAAACTATAAAGAATAACTTATCTGACGGTGGAAAAGCTGCTATTCAAGCAATTACTATCGATGATAGGTTGTTTGATAGATACAAAAACAAACAAGATTTTATTCAAAAATATATTTTTCCCGGTGGTTTTTTACCAAATAAAAATAGTATTAATCGTTATGTTTCTGATAACGGTTTAACTATAAATTCATATATTTCTTATGCTGACCATTATGCAAATACATTGGCTATATGGAGAAATGAATTTTTAAAAAAATGGGATTTAATAAAAAATCAAGGTTTTGATTTAACATTTAAAAGAATGTGGGAGTTTTACCTTTCTTATTGCGAAGCTGGATTTAAGTCAAAAAATATTGATCTGATACAATTTTCAATGCAAAACAAATAAAAATAATGGAGATATTTATGCGACATATAAAAATAATTAAGTCAATTTCATTGATAATTTCATTATTCTTAATTACAAGTTGCTCAAATAATAGCGCTATGAAACCAGAAGACTTTAAAAACAAAGAACCAAGATTAATTATTGAGGAATACTTATCTGGCAATGTTAAGGCTTGGGGTGTTCTACAAAATAGATCAGGAAAAGTTACAAGACAATTTTCTGCAGATTTAAATGGAACCTGGAATGGAAAGCAATTAATTCTTAAAGAAAAATTTAATTGGGATGATGGCGAAGTTCAAGACCGAGAATGGACAATAAATAAAATTGATGAGCATAATTATGAAGGAACAGCAGGAGATGTTGTAGGTAAAGCAATAGGATATTCTTACGGACCAGCGTTTAAATTTGAATATGTTTTATTAGTTCCGGTTAAAGGTAAAGAATTAAAAATAACTTTCGATGATTGGATTTTTAAACAGGATGATAGAGTTGCAATTAATAGAGCTACAATGACTAAATTTGGTTTTAAAGTAGCTGAATTGACAGTTGTATTTGTAAAAGATTAACTATTTTTTTTGATATTTCGTTAGTTTTCCAACTAAACCAAAATAAATTTTACTCGGTAAAAAACTTAATAGTTTTAATGTAATTGTAAGTGATTTTGGAAAATGAATTTCAAATATATTTTTGTTAACTAAACCCTCATAAATTTGATCTGCAGCATACTCAGGAGTTTTTAAAAAAGGCATTTTAAAATCATTTTTATCTGTCATTGGTGTTTTAATAAAACCAGGAGACACTAAACAAACACGTACATTGTATCTTTTAAAATCAAAATACAAACTTTCAGCTAAGTTATTTAATGCAGATTTAGATGGCCCATATCCAGTTGAATTAGGTAACCCTCTATATCCTGCAATTGACGAAACAATAGTAATTATACCATTTTTTTTATCTCTAAAGTATTGTTCAACTGCTTTGATGCTATTCACAGTTCCAAAAAAATTTACTTTAAAAACATCTTCCATTTGATCGATATCTATATCTTTTTCTTTTTTGGGATCCCATGTTCCAGTTGAAAAAAAACAAATATCTATATTTTCATATTTGTTTTTAATTTCGTTAAATACTTCTTTGCACTTTTCTTTATCTGTTACGTCTAAAGGAAAACTTGAAATATTTTCATAAGAATTTGAAAGCTCATTTAGTAATTCAGCTCTTCTTGCAGATATAGCAACGTTCCATCCCTTACTTGCAAATTTAATTGCTAAAGCTTTTCCAATGCCAGTACTACCGCCAGTAATCCAAATAGTTTTTTTACTCATTTTTTGTTATGTATATATCTAACATGTTTAAAAATAAATTTTTAACATTTATATTGTTTCTTGCTATTACATTCTCTGCTTCATTGATTGGCGGTTTAGCTACGGTTACTTTTAAAGAGCCATGGTACTCATTACTAAATAAACCATCATTTAATCCACCGGATTGGATATTCGGACCTGTTTGGACGAGCTTGTATACATTGATGACAGTTGCAATATGGCTTTACTGGCATACAAAAAATAGAGATATGAATACTGTTTATATTTATTTTATCCATTTAGTATTCAATACAACTTGGAGTGTAGTTTTTTTTGTTTTTCAAAATATGGTTCTAGCACTTTTGTTATTAATCATACTAATAGCATTGATAATCAATCTCATTTTAAGGTTTAAACGCGTCAAGATGTTGAGTGCCTACCTAATGATTCCATATTTACTTTGGTGTAGCTTTGCACTAATTCTGAATACAAGCTTGATTATGTTAAATTAAATATGGATGATGTTGTAGTAATTGGTGGTGGAATAATAGGTGCGGCAACTGCTTATTTTTTATCCAAAGAGGGTAGAAAAGTTAAGGTTATTGAAAGAGATCCTACTTATAAAACAGCTTCATTCCCATTATCTCTAGGTGGTTTTAGAAGACAATTTTTCCAAAAAGAAAATATTTTATTAGGAAAATTTGCAAGAGAATTTATTTTTCAAATACCAGAATTATTAAAAACAGAAAAAAATCCTAATCCAACAGCTAGCATGGTAACCAATGGATATCTTTTAATGTTTGGTCCTGAACATGCTGAAGAACAATATAGAGCATTAGAAAATCATAAAGAATGCGATGCAGGAACAAAAAATATTAAAGGGTCAGAATTATCCAAGGTCTTTCCTTATGTGAATAGTGAAGGGATAGAGACAGCAACTTATACGGATAATCAAAGTGAAGGATGGATTGATCCATTTATGTTTCATAGCGCACTTAAAAGTAAAGCAATAGAGCTTGGAGCAGAATTTATTAAAGGTGATGTAAAAAGTATCTCAGAAATAAATGCTAAAACAATTGTTTCAGCGGCTGGTTGTTGGACAAAAGAATTGTTAGAAGATATTCCTGTTGTTCCTCAAAAGCATACCGTGTTTAGAGTAAAATGCCCAACATATATAAAAGAGATGCCATTAAGTGGAGACTTAACAACTGGTGTTTATTGGAGACCAGAAGGTGGGGAATATTTAGCAGGATCACCTATTTCTGTATTTGATGCAAATGATTTGGAACCAGCTTGGAATGATTTTGAGGAATTAGTTTGGCCAGCTCTTGCAAAGAGAATACCTGCCTTTGAAGAATTGAAGTTAACTGGTGGATGGGCAGGTTACTATGATTGTAATAGATTAGATAATAATGCAGTTGTTGGTAAGCATCCAAAATATGATAATGTTTACATGGCTTCTGGATTTACAGGCCGGGGATTAATGCAGGCTCCAGGTATCGGTAGAGCCTTAACTGAATTAATCACAACAGGATCATACCAAACAATTGATATAAGTGATTTTGCAGTTGAGAGAGTTTTGGGTAAAACTGCTAGGCCAGAGCCCTACGTTTTATAAATTAAGTTCCACAAAAAGTTTGATATTTTTCGTTACTCGATGGAGCAGGTGTTTGATATTCTTCAATATTATTCTGATTGTCATAAGGATTTTTTAAAATAGCTAATAACTTTTTCATTTTATCTAAACTTCCTTTGTCAGCTTCAGCTAAAGCTTCTTCTACTTTATGATTTCTAGGAATTACAATTGGATTATTTGATTTCATAAGTTTGCTTTGTTTTTCCTTAGTTGAATTATTTAACTCAGATCTTTTTTTCCATTCATTTTTCCAATCGATAAAATCATTATTTTTATAAATTTCATCAGAATTAATATCCATTAGATTACAAAAAGTATTTGTGTAATCTGCTTTATTTTTTTCCATCCAATTAAACAAATCATTAATTAATTTTTCATCATTTTTATCCTCACCAAATAGACCTAGTTTATCTCTCATCATATTTAACCATTTATCTTGATAAATATTTTGGAAATTGTCTATTAAATCTGTTGCTAATTTAATTGCAGTATCTTCATCTTTATCAATTAGAGGGATTAGGCATTCTGCAAATCTTGCTAAATTCCACTTTGTAATTGGTGGTTGATTAGAAAAAGCATATCTCCCAAATTTATCGATTGAGCTAAATACAGTTTTTGGATCATAATGATCCATAAATGCACAAGGACCATAATCAATGGTTTCACCTGAAATTGCCATGTTATCAGTATTCATTACCCCGTGAATAAATCCAACTCTCATCCAATTGATTACTAGCTGGCATTGCTTTTCCATTACAAGATTTAATAAGTCTAAAGCTTTTGAGTTTGATGTTTTAATTTCTGGATAATGTCTGTTTATTGTGTAGTCGACTAAAGTATTTAAATTTTCAATGTTTTGAGTTGCAGCTATATATTGAAATGTTCCAACCCGAAGATGACTTGATGCAACTCTTGTTAATATAGCACCCTGTAAGAGATTTTCTCTTACAACTTTTTCTCCTGTTTTGACTACAGCAAGGCTTCTTGTAGTTGGAATATTTAATGAATGTATTGCTTCACTGATAATATATTCTCTAAGCATAGGTCCTAATGCAGCACGTCCGTCACCACCTCTAGAGAAAGAAGTTCTTCCCGAGCCTTTAAACTGAATATCAAAACGATTGTCATTGTTAACTAAATGCTCACCCAATAAAACTGCTCTACCATCCCCCAACATAGTAAAGTGTCCAAATTGATGACCTGCATATGCTTGTGCAATGGTATTGGTTTCTTCTGGTATGGAGTTTCCAGAAAATATTTCTGCTAATTTTTTTTTGTCTATTTTTGAAAAATCTAAATTTAAATTAGATGCTAGTTCATCATTTAAAATTACTAATTCAGGATCATGAACAGGAGTTGGTTTAATATTTTCTTTAAAAGTATTTGATAACTTTGAATATGTATTATCAAAATGCCAACCAATGGTCATTTTAATTAATTAACTTCAGCTTGATTTTCTTTTGGTTTAACTTCTGTTTTAAATTGATTTGAGATTTTTTGCACTTCAACAGAAGATACCTTGTATTCTGCACACATTGTTTCTTCATCTTTACCATGACCTGTAACCATATTAACCATATGTTCTGGGAAATGGAATGTAGTAAACACTATTCCTTCTTTAACTTTATCTGTCACCTCTACTTTAAGGGCAACTTCACCTCTTCCTGAATAAAGTCTTCCAATATCACCAGTATTAAGATCTCTGTACTCAGCATCTTTAGGATGAATTAATAAAACATCTTCATCAACAATATTTATATTTTTTGTTCTTCTAGTCATTGTTGCGGCGTTGTAATGTTGTAAAACTCTACTTGTTGTTAAAATTAAAGGATAATCTTTTTTATTAGCTTCAATTTCTGATGATTCTTTCCAATCAAAGTTTTTAAGTCTACCTTTACCTAATTTAAAAGTTTCAGTATGTAAAATTTTAGTATCAGTTCCATCCTCTTGAACTGGCCATTGTAATCCAAATTTTCCAAGTCTCTCTCTAGTAACTCCCTTAAAGAAAGGAACTATATCAGCAATCTCTTCTAGAACTTGATCAGCGTCATAAGTTGGTTGGTCAAAACCTAATTTTTGCATCATTTCAGTTACAATTAATCCATCAGGTTTAGTGCCTGGTAGAGGAGGCACAGCTCTGTTCACTCTTTGAATTCTTCTTTCAGTATTTGTAAAAGTTCCATCCTTTTCCAAGAAAGTTGTACCTGGTAGAACAACAGTCGCTAATTTTGCCGTTTCACTCATAAATATTTCTTGAACAACTAGAAGCTCTAATGAGTTCATAGCCTCTATAACATGAGCGCTATTAGGGTCAGTTTGAACTATATCTTCACCAATAATCCATAAACCTTTAAGCTCTTTATCTATTGCAGCTTCAAACATTTGAGGAATTTTTAATCCTGGCTTAGTTGGGTGAGTTACTCCATATTTTTCTGTATAGAATTCTTGATGTTTTTCATCAGCCACAGGAAAATATCCAGCACCCTGGTGTGGTTGACATCCCATATCTGCTGCACCTTGAACATTGTTTTGGCCTCTTAAAGGGTTAACCCCAACACCTTTTCTTCCAATGTTTCCGGTAATCATTGCTAGATCTGCAATTAACATTACAGTTTTAGATCCTTGTTCGTGTTCAGTAACTCCTAAACCATGGAACTCCATTGAATTTCTTGCAGTAGCATATGCAATTGCAGCTTCTTTAACTAATTGTTTATCTACTCCAGCCACTTTTGCTAGTTGATCTACATCCTGTCTTTCAATCTCTTTTAAGAAATTATCAAAGCCTTCAGTTCTATCTCTAACAAAATCTGAATTATAAAGTTTTGATTTTATAATAAAATGTAACATCATATTTAGAACTGCAACGTTAGTTCCTGGTCTTAGTTTAATATGATAATCAGCAAGTTTCGCTAGCTCAGTTGTAACTGGATCAAGCACAATTAATTTTTTACCTTTCATGACTTGTTGTTTTATTTTTGCACCTGTTACAGGATGAGCATTTGTTGGATTAGCTCCAATAACTAAAAATAAATCTGCATGATAAATATCTTCTGTTGAATTAGTCGCCGCTCCTGTTCCAAAAGTTTGTTGCATTCCCCAAGCTGTTGGTGAATGACAAATTCTTGCACAACAATCTACACTGTTAGTTCCTACCGCAGCTCTAATCATTTTTTGGAAAACATAATTTTCTTCATTCGTACATCTCGCAGAGGAAATTCCAGCAAAGGCATCTGGACCATTATCTTTTGTAATTCTGTTCATTTCCTTTTTGACAAAATCATAAGCTTCATCCCAAGAAGCTTCTTCAAATTTTCCATTTCTTTTAATTAAAGGTGTTTTTAATCTGTCTGGATGATCATAAAAACTAAACGCATATCTTCCTTTAATACACGTATGTCCAGCGTTAACTTCTGTTTGTTTTGGAGTATCAATAGCCACAACCTTATCATCTTTAATTGAAGCCTCTAAATTACAACCAACACCACAGTACGAACATGTTGTTCTAACTTTTTTATCTACTGCAGCAGACTTTGATTGAAAAACATCTGAGATAGCATCTGTTGGACAAGTGTGAGCGCAAGCACCACAAGAAACACACGAACTATCTCCAAACATCATATCGTTATCAGTTGTTATTTTTGATTCAAATCCTCTTCCACTCATTGTTAAAACGAATGAACCTTGAATTTCATCACAAGCTCTGACACATCTTCCACAATTTATACAATTGTCTAAATTCATTCTCATGTAATCATGAGATGTATCTCTTGGAATTCCTTTATGTTGTTTTGGACTGTTATATCTGTGATCAGATACCCCTAAATCGTTTGCTACTGTTTGTAATTCACAATTATTATTTACCTCACAAGTATCACATTCCATTGGGTGATCTGTTAATACTAATTCAACAATATTTTTTCTAAGATCTTTCAAAGATTCATTTGATGTAAATATGTGTTGATTTTCAGCAACTGGAGTATGGCAAGAAGCTACTACTCTTGTAGGGCCATCTTTTTCTAAAGCAACTTCGACCGAACACACTCTACAAGCTCCATAAGGTGCTAAATTTGGATCATCACATAAGGTAGGAACTTTTTTTTCACCTACATAACTTTTTACAAATTTTAAAATAGACGAGTGATTTGGACCGATTTCATACGGTTTTCCGTCAATATAAGCAATTTTTCTTTTCTCTGAACTCATTAATTATCTTTAACCATATCATTTTTCATTTCATCCCCAAAGTATTTTAGGATGTTTTGAATAGGAGTGGGAATAGCTCCGCATAAAGCACACAAACAACCTTTTTTCATTGTAACAAGCAATTCTTCAAGCAATTTCAAAGGTATTTTTGCAGTTTTCTTTTTAGCTTGATCAAACATTTCTTTACCTCTGTAAGATCCAAGTCTTCCAGGGAAACATTTTCCACATGATTCTTCTGCAGAAAATTCAAATAGATGATGAATATATTCAGCCATAGAAAAATCTTTAGGAATACTCACCACACTAGCATGACCCAACATGAAACCTTTTGCAGTAAACTCCTGAAAATCTAAATTAAGATTTTCTATTTCACTTAATGGAACCACACCACCAAGTGGCCCACCAATTTGAAAAGCTTTTAATGGTTCTTTGTATCCTCCACCAATTTCATTAAATATTTTTTTCATTGGAGTTCCCATGTCAATTTCATAAACACCTGGGTTGTTAAAGAAACTATCCAAACAAACCAATTTAGTACCTGCAGATTTTTTATTTCCTACAGATGAAAATTTTTCAGAACCATTTATTAAAATTCCTGTAGCAGCTGCTAAAGTTTCAACATTGTTAACTACAGTTGGTTTTTTATATAATCCTTCTGTAACAGGAAAAGGCGGTCTAACATCAACTTCTGCTCTTCTTCCTTCAATAGATGCAATCAAAGCTGTTTCTTCTCCACAAATATAAGCACCCTGACCAATACAAATTCCAAGATCAAAAGAAAAATCGGTTCCTAAAATATTTTCACCTAGAAGACCTAACTTTTTAAGTTCATTTATACTTCCATTGATGGCTTCAATAGATTTTGGATATTCTCCACGAATATATAAAACTCCCTCATCGCTTCCAATTACAAATCCACACATTACCATTCCAAAAATAACTTTTAGAGGCTGGTCTTCTAATAAATATCTATCTGAAAAAGCTCCAGAGTCACCTTCGTCTGCATTACAGATAACATACTTTTTTTCTCCTTTAGCTTTACTACAAAAATCCCATTTCATTCCTGTCGGAAATCCTGCACCACCTCTTCCAGTTAAATTAGAATCTAAGAGTGATTTAACAATTTCTTTTTTATCAGTTTTTAAAAATTTATTTAATTGATCTTTAAATTGGTCAGTTGATGAAAGTTTATCATCCATTAAGAAACTTGTTGTTGCAAAACTTTTTGAGAAAAATTTCTCTTGTTTAATATCTTCACCTTTAATTATTTGGTCAATTTTTTCTATATCCTTCCCAGCATAATTTTCTCCATCATAATGGAATGCATGGTTTTCATAACAATGTCCTAAGCAAAACATTTCTCCAACTTTATCGTCACCAAGTTTTTCTTTTAAAGTATCTTTTAACTTCTCTTGTGTGCCAGCACACATACATGCACTACCATTACAAACAAAAGCTTTCTTTTCTCTATGAGATGGTCTTAAAAATTCATAAAATGATTCAGCTCCATGAAGTGTTGAAACCCCAAGGTTATGTTTTTTAGCAATTTCCTTAATATCCTGTGGTTTTTCGCTTAATGTATTTTCTGAAATTTGCTTAAATAAATTATCTTTTAAGCCAATTCTACCAGATAAATTACTTATGTTTTTTGACACAAATACCCTTTTCTTTATTATTTATTTCACAATAACTTTTTTGTTATTTGTGTAAATATTAAAACTATCCCTCTTTACGAAACCTATAAGGGTAATGTCAAATTTATTCGCTAAATCTATAGCAAGACTTGTTGGCGCACCAACACCAATCATTATACCAACATCTGTCATTAAAACCTTTTGAACCAGCTCAAAATTAAGTCTTCCGGAGCATGTGATAAATTGAGATTTTGGATCAAGTTTACCATTTTTTAAAGTGCAACCAATAAGCTTATCTAAAGCATTGTGTCTTCCTACATCTTCTCTTAAATCTATCAGTTCCCCACTAGAATTAAAGAGACCACTTGCATGAATACCACCTGTTTTGCTGAACTCTGATTGAGCTTCTCGCAAAGTATCAGGAGATTGAACTATAATATCTTTTGAAATTTTTGGTTCAGAAGCGTGAGTTTTATTTTTTTTTACAATCTCAAGTGCATCTAATGAAGATTTTCCGCATACACCACAGGAAGAATTAGTTAAAAAATCTCTTTTTATTTTCGCTATATTAACATTTTCTGAATTTATTAAAGTTGCTAAGATTTTATTTTGGATGTTGTATTGGCCAACTTTTTCACCATAACTTTCAACAGAAGCAATATCTTCTAAAGATGTAATAATTTGTTCATTAAACAAAAAACCTGTTACCAAGTCTTCATCATGACCTGGTGTTCTCATTGTGATAGATAAATTTTGATTAATCCATTTATCTTCTGATTTATATTTTAGAGAAATTTCAAGAGGCTCTTCAATGGATATTAAATCTTCGGTCTCACTAAAATTTTTTGAAGAAAATTTTGTAACTTTATATTTTGAATTCATTAAATTATTTTAAAGGATAATTTTTTTTCAAAAGATATTTGTTAACAATTATTGCCAATAATAGAATAATAATACACCCAAAAATTATTGGATTAATTAGATAATCGTAAGAGGCACTACCTATAATTACCATTATAGGATTTCCTCCAGCTGGTGGATGGACAACATTCAATAATATCATTAAAAATACCCCGATACCAACTGCAGCTGCAATATTGATATAAATAGGTAGTGGAATAAAATGAACAAAAATCACACCAACGAAAGCTGTTACCAGATGTCCAAAAAAAACATTTTTTGGTTGAGCAAATGGGCTTTCAGGAAAACCAAATAACAAAACCATGGAAGATCCAAAAGACCCTGCTATAAAATAGCCAAGAGTACTTTTGTAAGTAAGCACTGTTAACACACAAATTGTGAATGCTGAAAAAAATCCAGCAATTAATGCTTTCTGCAAAATAGGTTTTGAAATATTAATCATTTAAAATTTTAAAGCTTTTGCAATTGTTCTTAAAGGTAATAACAAACATTCTTTCCTGGAGAGGTTTTTTTTATCAAAAATTTCCATAAAATCCTTCCAATGTTTCTCCAAAGTTATTTTAACATCATCAAACGATTGCTCTCCAATTTCAATAAATCCTTTAATTTCCTCTATCTTTTTTTCCTTTATTTTTCTTGATAGTAAACTAACTGAAGCCTGACAATAAACACATGATTTGCACTGATAAGCCATATCTTTTACAACTTCGTCTTTAACAATTAAGCTTATTTCCATTTCATCTCCACATAATGGATTTTTGTGTTTAGTTTTATGAGTGTAATTTTCAAGAACTTTGTTGTTTTCTGTATGTGAGGCAATTTCTAAAATTCTTAAGTCCATTTAATTTCTTTAATTCAAGTTTGAATGTTTTATATTTTGATAAATGGATCATAACAATATTTTAGGCACAGTGCTAGCAGGCGGAAAGTCACAAAGATTTGGTGAAGATAAATCACAAGTGACCCTAGGAAACAAGCTATTAATAGATTACGTGTTGTCAGAAATAATTGATCAATTTAAAGAGATTTTGATTGTCTCAAATAATTTGATAAATTTTCAAAGTTCAGAAAAAATAACTAAAATTGAAGACTATAAAAAAGGACTTGGTCCTTTATGTGGGGTTTTATCTGCCATGAAATGGATCAAAACAAATAAAAGAGATTACCAGTGGATAGCAACCTTCCCTGTGGATACTCCTTTCTTTAAGAAACAAATACTAAAAGATTTCATTAAAAATATTAATTTCAAAGATAGTGATTTATTTTTTATTAAATCGAATAATACAAGACATAATATTTTTGGCTTATGGTCAATAAAATTACTAGATAGATTAGAAAAGGACTTAGATGATGGAGAAAGAAAAGTAGAGTTATGGGCAAATAATGTTGGGGTTAAAATAATTAATATGGAGTTTCCAAACAATGATCCATTCTTTAATATAAATACAAAACAAGATTTACAAAAAGCTAAAGAAATATTGAAATGATTAGTTACGATCAATCTAAGAAAATATTAAAAAAGGCAAAAATTAAAATTAAAGATGAGAAAATTAATAGTATTAAATCCTTAAATAGAGTTGTTTCTAGCAATGTTTATTCTAATATAAATTATCCAACAGGTGATAATGCTGCTTTTGATGGATATGCGATTAATTCAAAAGATACAATTCATATTAAAAAAAATTCTCAAAAAGAATTCAAGATAATTGGCTCAATTGCTGCTGGTTCTAAACCATTAAAGAAAAAAATTAAAAAATTTGATGCAATAGAGATAATGACAGGAGGGATTATTCCAAAAGGGTTTGATACAATTATTCCTATTGAGCAAATTAATTTCTATCCAAATAAAAATAATAAAAAATATATTTTAATAAATCAAAAAATTAAAAAATATAATCACGTAAGATTTGCAGGCTCAGATTTTAAAAAAGGTGAGGTTGTAATAAAAAAAAATACTATTGTTCAACCAAACCATATTTTAGCTTTTAAAAGTTTAGGTATTAAACAAATTAAAGTAAAAAAAAAGATTAATATATTGTTTTTTTCAACTGGAAACGAAATATCAAACAAAGATAATATTCCAGTTTGGATGGTAAGAAATTCTAACACACACTATATTAAAAACTTAAATCAAAATTTTTTATTTAATTTTAAAAGTGGAAGTATATTAAGAGATAATCATCAAAATATTTTTAAACAAAAAATAAATAAATTAATTAAATCTAAAGATGATATTATTATTACGTCAGGCGCAGTTTCTGCTGGTAAGTTTGATTTCATACCTGATGTTGTTAAAAAATTTAAGTTATCAAGCTATTTTAAAAGTGCTGCAATAAGGCCTGGAAAACCAATAATGTTTGCAAAAATCAAAGGAAAAGAAAAGGCAATATTCGGACTCCCCGGAAATCCAATCTCTTCAGCTGCATGTTTTAGATTTTTTGTAATTCCATATATTTTAAATGCCTTAGGGTTATCAGAAGAAAAATCAATTAAAGCTATTTTGACGAATGGTTTTGATAAAAAAAAGAATTTCACAAGATTTGTGAAGAGCCAATTAAGCACAACTAAAAATGGAAAACTAAATGTTGAAATTTTAAAAGGTCAAGAGTCTTTTAGAATTAAATCATTTGTAAAATCAAATATTTGGGTTTTGTTACCAGCTGGCAAATCAAAATTTAAAAAGGGAGATATCGTTGATTGCTTTTTCCCCAATCTTTCAAATCAAAATTTAGTTTAGAAACGTATTTTTGTTGTAGAAAATTCTATTTACAATTAGATTTCTCATTATGTTAGAGTTGAGAAATCCAAGAATTGCTATCCCCGTTGTACTTTTTGCTGGTCTATTGTGGTCGTTTGGCCCATTAGTGGTTAGATACATGGATAATCCGCAATTGGCACCTTGGCAGTATATTTTTGGCAGAGGTTTAACAATTTTCATCCTTTTAAATCTTTATTTATTTTTCGAGGAAGGAAAAAATTTTTACAAAAACTATTATAAAATAGGTTTATCTGGAGTAATCGGTGGATCTGGGTTGGGGATCGCTATGATTACATTTATTTATTCAATTACAAATACTAGTGCCGCAGTTACTTTGCTTTGTTTAGCAGCAATGCCTTTTTTTACAGCATTATTAGCATTTTTATTTTTAAGAGAAAAAATTTCTCTCAATGTTTGGATATCAATAATAATTGCAACAATTGGTATCATTATTATGGCATTTGGAAATACTGGTGAAAAATCATTAATTGGTTTTGTATTTGGTTTAACTTCTTCAATAGGTTTCTCAGTTTTTTCTGTAACGCTTAGATGGAGAAAAGAAACACCAAAATTCACAACAGTAGCTTTTGCAGGTTTCTTTTGTTTTGTGTTTGCAACAATTATGATTTTATCAAAAGACTTAGTTTTCTTTTCATCTAGCTATAACGGAGCTTTGTTTTCTTTGCATGGGACACTAGTTTGTTTTGGTTTAATTTTATATTCAATTGGATCTAAAGCTATACCAGCAGCAGAATTAACTTTATTATCTTTAACTGAAGTTGTAGGTGGAATTTTTTGGGTTTGGTTGCCATTATTTGGCATTAACGAAGTGCCATCCACAAATACTATAATTGGTGGTTTTTTTCTTTTTGTATCTATATTTTATTACAGTTTAATAATGAGATGGAACAAAAGACATATAGCATTAAATTAATATGGAACGACCAGATTTTTTTGAACTTAAAAATGGTGAAAAAGTAAAATTACCATTTACCGATAAAGAGTATAACGATCGAGTAAGCAAACTTAGATCAGTGATGGACCAAAATGGTCTTGATATGGTTATCTTAACCTCAATGCATAATGTTGCATACTACACTGGATTTATTTATTGCTCTTTTGGTAGACCTTACGGATGTGTGATCACTCAAAATAAAATTTCAACAATTTCAGCCAACATCGATGCAAGTCAACCATGGCGTAGATCTCATTGTGATAACGTAATTTATACTGATTGGAAAAGAGATAATTTTTTAAGAGCCATTGTTTCAATCATTGGAAGAGACGAACCTCCAAAAAATATTGGAATTGAAAATGATCATGTAACGTTAGATATGCGAGAAAAAATAGGGTCTATTTTTACTTTCACTGTGTTTAGCGATGTTTCAAAAGATCTAATGAAACTAAGAATGATTAAATCTGACGAAGAAATTGAGATCATAAGAAATGGTGCAAGAATTGCTGACATTGGTGGTGAAGAAATAGTTAAAAATATTAGAGAAGATAATACAGAGATCGAAGTAGCAATTGCAGCAAGAGATAGAATGGAAAGAGAGATTGTAAAAAGTTATCCGGGTGCAGAGTACATGGATACTTGGGTATGGTTTCAATCGGGTATCAATACAGATGGAGCTCACAACCCAAAGACTAATAGAAAATTAGTTAAAGGAGATATTTTATCTTTAAATACTTTTCCAATGATCTCAGGATACTACACTGCGCTAGAGCGAACATTATTTTTAGATCATGCTGATGATGCTTCTCTTAAAGCTTGGGAGGCAAATGTTAAAGTTCACAAATGTGGATTAGAATTAATTAAACCAGGTGTTAAGTGTTCTGATATTTGTCATGAGCTTAACGAACTTTTTGCTGAGCTTGGTTATCTTCAGTATCGAACTTTCGGTTACGGACATTCATTTGGTATGCTCTCTCATTTTTATGGAAGAGAGGCTGGATTAGAATTAAGAGAAGATATTGATACGGTGTTAGAAGAAAACATGGTTGTTTCAATGGAGCCGA
Organism: uncultured Pelagibacteraceae bacterium; assembly: GCA_902558545.1. Lineage (GTDB taxonomy): Bacteria > Pseudomonadota > Alphaproteobacteria > Pelagibacterales > Pelagibacteraceae > Pelagibacter. The sequence goes on from CACEEJ010000001.1 coordinate 71,256, forward strand.
TGATAATGATCCCAGAAGGTAATCCTGGTGCAGGTGGATATAGAGAACATGATATTTTGGTGATTGGTAAAGATGGAGTAGAAAATATTACAAAATTTCCTTTTGGTCCTGAGCATAATATTATAAAAAACTAACCTTTATGAGCGAGAATAAAACTATTGTTAATAGTTGGAATGAGTGGGATCCGTTAAAACATGTAATTGTTGGAAGAGCGGATGGAACTTGTATACCAGCACCAGAGCCTGCATTAGATGCAAAAGTTCCAGAAGACAGTGATATGCGAGGTCAGTTTGGACCAAGAACAAAAGATACTGTCGATAAAGCAAATGAATTATTAGATAACTTTTCAAATATGCTTCAAAAAAGAGGTATTAAAGTTGATCGACCAACACCAATTGATTTTAATCAAAAGACATCCACACCAGATTGGGAAGCCGAAACAATGTTTGGCTGCATGCCTCCAAGAGATGTTTTGTTGACAGTAGGAAACGAAATTTTAGAAGCTACAATGAGTTATCGTTGTCGTTGGTTTGAATATTTATGTTACCGACCACTTCTAAAAGATTATTATAATCAAGATCCTAATATGAGACACGAGACTGCTCCAAAACCAAGATTAACTGATGCAGATTATAGAAAAGATTATCTATCAGATAAAATTGGTGTTCAAAAAAGATTAGAGTGGACTGAAAAAAAATATTTTGTAACCACTGAAGAAGAACCATTATTTGATGCAGCGGACGTACTAAGATTTGGTAAAGATTTAGTTGTACAACATGGTTTTACAACAAATTTAAAAGGAATTGATTGGCTAAAAAGACATTATAAAGATCACAGAGTTCATGCTGTTAACTTCCCAGGTGATCCTTATCCAATTCACATTGATGCAACTTTCACCCCAATCAAAGAAGGTTTAATTATTAACAATCCTCAAAGAAGACTTCCCAAGGAACAAAGAAAATTATTTGAAGATAATGGTTGGGAAATCGTAGACAGTGCACAACCAGCACATAACGAACCACCTCCATTATGTTATTCATCAACTTGGCTATCAATGAATGTTTTAGTTTTGGACCCTAAGACTGTATGTGTGGAAAAAAGTGAAAAATATCAAGCTGAACAATTAGATAAATTAGGAATGGAAGTTATACCCGTAGAGCTTAGAGATGCCTACGCTTTTGGTGGAGGTTTACATTGTTGTACTGCAGATGTTTACAGAGAAGGTGAACTCAAAGATTATTTTCCAAAACAATAATTAATTTGGATTTTGTTTTAAAAATTCAATGTATTTAATAACATCATTATATTTTTCATCAGGAATATCTTTGTAGCTTGCATTGAATTTACTTTTTACACATATGGCAACATGAGCATATGGGTTTCTTCCTTTAGGATGATTTGGGTGATCAGGTAATTGACCTACCAAATAATCGCCAGCTTCCTGAATAATTTTCCAGAGTTTACTTGCGTTCTCTTTGTTCATACAGTTTAGTTTTATCTAAAAAATAAACTTTTTCTAATATCTATAATTTCTCTGATCTTTTTGTCCTTAATAGCATTCCAAGAAACAAATAAAGTACATAATTGATATAATGCAAATATCTCATTTTTTTGATTTTGAGATAAATCACTATCTGCCTCTACATAGTTTTTAAAATAAGAAATATTATTTCTTGCACAGTTTAAATAGTATTTACAAGCATCTGTAACTGTAGATTTTGACCACCAGTTTGAATCTCTGAAAAGATTAGATATTTCTTGATAGAAAGAACTTGTTTCAGAAATAGTCAAATCCTTTTGAACATTTTCAGAAAATTGATCTAATTCAAATTGAATTAGAGTTAATATTTTTTTTTCACTACTTCTCTTCACAAGTAGTTCAATGACATTTTTATATGACATTGATTGGATTTTATTCCAATTATCAAAAAAATCGTTTGGTGCTTTATTTGAATCTACCATGTTTAATTATTTAAAGGTAACCAAGAATTATATAAAGGATTATCTTTATTGATTGGAAGTCTAATATTCTTATTTTGTCTATAAGAATCATACACTGCAGTCACAAATTCTAGAGATTTTCTAGCATCTAATAAAGTTACTTCATCACTAGTAGATCCATCTAGTTTATTTGCAATTTCTTCAAACATACCAGCATACCATGATTTTGGTTCTTTTACTTTTGATAGCACTTCATCTATTTGAGCTTGAGTTATAGGAGTTCTTGCTAAAAAGTCCCATTTATCATCAGCTGGGCTATATGGTTTATCTGGTGATGCACTAGACTGAGCTGTTAATCCCTCAAAACAAAATCGAAGTCTACTAGTATCATTTGCTGCTCCAAGTGTGATTGAGCTTGTCACTAGAGTTCCATTTTCCATTTCAATAGATAGGGCAGCACAATCCTCAACCTCAATATTATTTACTCTAGTTGTTAATTTTGCAAAAACATTTGAAACAGGCCCTAAGATCATGCTCAATAAATCATGAATATGAATAGAATGACTTAATATTGCACCACCTTGTTCACCCTCCCAAGTTCCTCTCCAAGGTTTTGAATAATAATCTTTACCTCTATTCCAATGAGTTTCTAAAGAGGCAACAAGCGGTTTTCCAGCTAAACTGGATTTAATTAATGCTTTTAACTTTGTAAATCCAAGACCATATCGATATTGAAATACTGGAAAAATAATTTTGCCAGTTTCTTTCATAATTTTTTCTAATTCATCTATTTCTTTAAGACTTGAAACCAATGGTTTTTCACAAATCACATGCTTTCCAGCTTCCATAGCTTTTTTACAAGCAGAAAAATGTAAATGGGGTGGGAGACAAATATCAATGATATCAATTTCTTTAACTTTTAATACATCATCAAAATTTAGAGAAACTTTTGTCTCATTATTTGATTGTAATATTTTATCAATAGCCTTCCGAGTTAAACCACATAATGTGTGAACATTAAATCTCTCAGATACTTTTTTAAAATTCTCAAAATGTTTTGCTCCTATATTGGTTCCAATTATTGCTACTTGATATTTTTTCATATTTTTTCAGCTTGCTCTTGAGCTTTAATAGCAAGTTCCATTGAAAGGTAAGTAATTTCTTGAGGACATGCAGTTTCTGTTCTGTTTAAAACATCAGTAATTAAATTACTAAAGTAGGGTAGTTTAACATTAGAACAATCAATATGCTTCACTTCATCATTATTTGCTAAAAATAAATGATTACCTTTTTCTGATTTTGCTAAGTCTGTATATTTTCTTATTTCAATAAAACCTTTGTCTCCAAGTATTAACAATCTCCCATCTCCCCAGGTTGGAAGAGCATCTGGAGTAAACCAATCCAGACGAATATAGCCATGCCCACCATTACCAGTAAGGTTCACTTCACCAAAATCTTGAAAACCAGGCATATCTTTCTTTGTCGTATTTTCTACTAATGCATGGTTGATTTTTGCCTGATTTGAGTTTGTAAAAACTAAAAATTGATGAATTTGGTGGGAACCAATATCTGTAATAATTCCTCCATAACTTTGACGATTATAAAACCAATCAGGTCTTTCATAATTACCCTGTCTATGGGGACCAGTTCCAATCGTTTGCTTTACTTTACCAATTTTTCCCTCATTGACTAATTCTTCTGCTTTAGCAACTGCAGCAACGTGAAATCTTTCAGAAAAATTTATAGACCAGATCTTTCCAGTTTCTTTAACAGTGTTTTTCAAATTATTTAACTGATCTAAGGTAGTACAGCCTGGTTTATCTACCATAACATCTTTCCCAGCTTTTAATGCATCTATTGAATGACCAGCTCTATCTACAGGGATCGAAGATATTAAAATCATATCAATAGACGGATCATTTAATATTTCTTCCTTATTTTCTTTTCTTTTAATATTTGGATATTTTTTATTAAATTCTTCAAGAGTTAAAGGGTCCCCATCTGTCCAGAAATAATTACAGCTACAACCTTCTTTAACCATTTCATCTAGCATATCAAAAATATGACCATGATCTATTCCAATTACTCCAAGGTTTAGTGTTTTTTTCATAAACTAGTAAGAACCTTTTTGTTTTGACCCCTTATAAAAAATTTCTTGCAAGTAATCATTTTCTTTTTTTCGAAGTAAAATACTTTCATTACACATTAAAGTATTAGTTCTATTTATTATTTCATGATGATGATATTTATCCTTTCCTCTTGCAATTTGAACACTATTTTTACCTAAGGTTTGTTTTACATTTGTGCCTATGTAACTTTGAATAACAAACCCTATTCTTCTGTCATTACTCTTATTAATACCTGATCCATGTACTACTCTTGGATGATGCAAAGACATTTGACCAGCTTTTAATTCTATTGATTTAACTTTGTCCTCAGGTACATTTTCTACTGTTTGTCCTCGAGTAAGCAAGTTGCCGTCATTAAATTTTTCATTGTGATCTTTAATATTCAAATGTGATTTAGGCCACATTTTCATACACCCATTATTTTCATTTGAGTCTGTTAATGCTACCCATGCTGTAACCCAATTGTGAGGTTCTAATCCTATATATTTTGCATCTTGGTGATAACTTACAAAACCTTGTTCCTTAGGGTTTTTAATAAATAAAGTAGTACTGCAAACTAAGATGTTTTTTCCAATAATACTTTCTACTGCATCTAAAATTTTTGAATTATGAACAATCGAATCAAGTTTTGGCGAAATTAAATGAACATTATATCTTCCCGATTTATCTATTTCATTTGGCATTTTTTTTTCAATCAATTCTATTTCTTCTCTTGCCTCTAAGGCTTCACTACTAGACAAAACTTCAATAGGGGATATGTAACCTTGATCTTCATACTGTTTAAGTTGATTTGATGATAGATAAGTCATATTATTTTGAAAAGATTATATGAGCTCAACTATTTCTTCAATAAATTATGGCCGAAGTATTTAAATTAGGAATTACAGCTAACAACAATCAACCAATCAAGGAAGTAAATTCAATTGAGGTTTTAGCAAACAAAGGAATAGTAGGCGATCGACACTTTCATGATTTTAATGATCCTTACAATCAATTATCTTTAATAGAGGCTGAGAATATTGATGAATATAATATTAAATTTGGGCTCGATATAACTTACATCAATTTTAGAAGGAATATTGTTACAAAAGGTATTCAATTAAATGATTTAATTGGAAAAAAATTAATGGTAGGAAATGTTGAATTGGAGGGAATAGAATTATGTCGTCCGTGTCGACATTTGACTGAAATGCTCGATCAAAAAAATATCCTTAAAGAATTTATGAGAAAAGGTGGTCTTAGATGCCAAATTCTTTCATCTTCCAAAATTAATGTCGGTGATAAAATAGAAATAATTGATTAAGCTTTTACAGTTTTATTAACTGGGTTTTCATCAAGTGTTGCAGGCGCATCTGGATCTAGTTCTAATCCAGCTGGTGTAATTGTTGCTGGAACTGGTGTAAATGTTGAATCTGGGTTCTCAACAGTTTCTCTAACTTTCATTCTATACAACCCAAATATTCCGATTATCGCGTGTGCAACAATTAAAAAAACAAACAAACCATTTAATCCGAACCATTCCATAAAAATAGCACATAAAATTGGACCGCTAATTGCTCCAACGCCAAATATTAATTGTAATCCACCACCCGCAGCAACAAACTTAGATTTTGGAACAAAGTCATTTGTATGTGCAAGGTTAAGAGAGAATAATGGCAAGCACAAACTAGTATAAAGCCCAACTGCAATAAAAAATATTATTTTCCTGAAAGCAAATTCATCCATATAATAAATATTTTGAATAGGATCATTCGAAGTTAAAATTGCAATAAATGCTAGCAACGAACTTCCAAAAGTAGTGATGACTATTACTTTTCTTCTATCAAAAATATCTGAGAAATAACCAATAGGACCTTGGCCCACAACTCCAGCAATTGTTGCTGTAAATAAAAGTATAGATGTCTCAAATAAAGTAAATTTTGCGATTGTTGCATAAACAGAAATTAAAGAAAAGAAAGCCGCATGAATTATTCCAGTAAAGAAAGAACTTAAAGAACCAAGAGGTGAGATTTTATAAAGTTCTAAGATACTTATTGTTTCTATTTTTTTAAATTTAGGGGCAGGTCTTTTTGTTAATAAAATTGGAACTAGAGCAACAGAAAGCAAAACAGAAACCAAAATAAATGGTTCATAAGCTTCAGGTTCACTTATATTAAGTAAAAGCATACCTAGGGCTAAACCAAAATAAATTACCATCATGTAAGCAGATAATAGTTGCCCTCTATTTTTATTAGTTGCTCTATCATTTAGCCAACTTTCAGTAACAACGTAACAACTAACTAAACTTATACCTGTTATGAACCTACTAATTGTCCACATGAAGGGATTTATATAAACTACAGCGATTAATGCACTTAAAGAAGCAAGAGAAGCAAATGCAGCAAATACTCTTATATGACCAACTTTTGAGACAAAATTAGGAGTAGTTCTTGAACCCACAAAGTAACCAACATAATATCCAGACATAAAGATACCAGTTGTAAAAACACTAAAGTCCTCAAGAACAGAACGAATACCCATTATCTGCATTTGCAATCCATGAGCTACCATCATGGTTCCTATACCTATAAAAAGAGCCCAGGATTTTTTTACTTCTTTTTGCATTTATAATTTCTTAGTTTAAATAATTGCTGGCTAAGTAGTTTTGGTTTGTGTTTTTTTTATGGCTAAGAATGAGTGAATTGCGATAGTTAGTATGATTATAATTCCTCCTTGGATTGTCTCTATTGAAGGCTGTTCTTTAACAACCATCCAAACCCAAATAGGACCTAAAACAGTTTCCATTAAGAAAAATAAATTTACTTCCGCTCCAGTTATATATCTTGGTGCTAGCGTTACGAGCACAAAAGGAATTGCTACACATAAAATACACATAGCTGGAATTATATAAATATCATTATTTTTTAACTCAAAACTATCAATAAAAAATAAAGCAACTAAAGCCACCATTAACTTACCAACTACAGCAGATGGCACTAAGTTCAAACTTTTTCCAGCTCTTATTATTGTTGCCCCAGCTGCTAGACCAGCAGAAGTAATAAATCCTAGAATATCACCATATATATTTCCTAATTTTACAGAGTCGTAAAAAATATAAAGCACACTTAAAAAAGTGATCACAATTGCAATTAATGTATTTCTGTCTGGTTTTTCTTTTAAAAATATTGCTCCAAAGATAGCTGATAACATTGGAGCAAGAGCTACCATCACCAAAGTATTAGCTACATTTGTATTCTGAATAGATAAAACAAATGTAATATTTGTAATTGAAAAAGTTACAATATATGCCACTCCATAAATTGAATTTCCATAAAGTAATTTAAAAAAATTAGATCTATAAATAATTAACATACCAATAAATACGGTGACAAAAGGAATCATTCCTCTGTAAAAAACTAAGCCCCAAGTATCTACGTTTGATAATCTAATAAACAAACTATCTGGAGTGAGAAACATCACTGCCACAAAAGCCATTAAAGAACCTTTTTGTTGATCGCTTAAACTATTCATGCTTTAAGTTCTTTCCAAAAAGTTTTAGCTAAATTTATTCCCGATAGATCATAAAGTGTTTTAAGTCCAGTTGGAGATGTAACATTTATATCTCCATTTAGTTTTTGATCTATAAAATCAATTCCAGCAAAAAAAATATTTTCTTTTTTTAAATCTTTTGCAATTAGTTTTGAAATTTTAATTTCTTTACTTGTTAATTTTATATTAGTTGGTTTTGCTCCTTTACTCATATTACTTAAAATTGAACCTTTCTTTGGAACCCTTGAAATTGCACCACATACTTTTCCATTAATAATAAAAACTCTTTTGTCTCCATTACTTATTTTAGGAAGAAATTTTTGGCACATGATATGATCATGTTTTTTTATAAATTTATAAACTAATTTTGGATTAAATTTAGTTAACAAATGAATATCATTTCCACTGAAACTATGGATGGGTTTTAAAATGACTTTTTTGTTTTTTTTGAAAAATTTTTTAATTTCATCCATATTTTGAGTAAAAATAGTAGCTGGCATGTATTTTTGGTATTTAGATGAATACAATTTTTCAGAAATATTCCTTACAGAGGTAGAGTTGTTAATTATTTTAACTTTAGTCTTAATTGTATCCAAAATGTATGTAGTTGAAATATACTCAAGATTAAAAGGTGGATCCTGGCGAATGAGAATAAATTTACATTTTGTTAAATCTAAACTTTGTTTTTTTAAGATTTTATAGAATTTTTTTCGGCTATAATTAAATTTTATGAAAAAACCCTTGGCTATAACTTTTGAATTAATAACTGATAAATCTTTTGGATCGTAATAGAAAATTTTATATTTTTTATTCTGAATTTCGTTTGCTAAAAATACACTTGTATCCGTTAAAGGATTTAGTTTAGAAGGATGGTTTCCTTGTACAGCAACAATTTTATTTATCATACAATTCGTCTAAATTTTCGTTTTTTGAAAATTTACTAATCATATGATCTGCGTTTGTTGTTTTATTATCAATTACTTTTTGTAGATGGTTTAGGAATACAGTCTCATTATTACCTTTTTTACTTAAAACATCTCTATTCTCTAAACCTTTTCTTGAAAGATCTAAAAGTGTAGATGACCAATAAAGAAGATCTTTCCCCATTAATTGAGTATTAAAACCCTTTTGTGGTGCTTCTAGATAAGCGTTAATTATTTTATCTTTATCCCATGTTGTAATAAGTTCATGAACTTCGCCTAAATTTCCATAAAGCATACCTATGTTGAAAGCTGGTCCTGCACATAAACAATCCCAGCCACAGGTATCCATTGATCTCAATTCAATATATTTCTTAACTCTATTTTCAGTAAATATTGTACTTAAGTGAGTTGTTAAGTCTGCTTCAGTCGGAAGTCTATTTCCAATTTCTTGGATTTTTCCTTCCATAAAATCCTTAAAAATATGCTTCCTACCTGAAATATACTGATCTTTATTTTTTATAAATAATATAGGAAAATTAATTACAAAATCTGCATATTTTTCAAAATTCATATTTTCGAAAAATAATTTAGGTAATCCCCCTCTAGAAGTGCTTTGCCATACTTTAGATCTATAAGATAAATAATTACTATTTTTTTTCTCTACAATTGAGGAATTTGCAAACAAAGCAATGGTAATGGGTACAATTGAATTTACTACTCTAAACTTTTTAATAAAATCTTTTTCAGAACTATAATCTAAATTTAATTGTGTACCACATGTTCGATACATCATATCCAAACTAAGTTCCCCACCTAGAGGCATATCCTTATTCATCAATTCATATCTTTGTTTAGGGTTATTTGGTATTTCATTTAATTTAGATATAGGATCGAAACCTGCACTAACAATTTTTATATCTAATTTTTTTGTCACCTGTTTAAGTTCAAATAAATAATCCTGTGACTCTGCACAAGCATCGTGCATATGATTTAATTTATCTCCAGACAATTCTATTTGATTGCCTGGTTCAAGAGTTATATTTTTACCACCTTTATTAAGAGCAATGATATTTTCTTTTTCAAAAACTGGATTCCAGCCAAATTCAAGTAAGGCTGAAAACATTTCTTTTATTTTTGAATAATCAATCCTTTGATTGTTCGAATTATTAAATAAAAACTTTTCATGTTCGATCCCAATTTTAAAATTTTTGGGTTTTTTGATGCCTGATGTAAAATAACTTACAATTTTTTCTTTTGAATCAATCATGCGCTGTAAATAATGATTTATAACTAAATTTAAAGATAATAATAAGGCTCTTTTGCAAATATTTTTTTAACTAATGGCTTAAAATCATCCAATGTCATACTTTTGTAATCAGGGTCAAAGGAGCATTGATCGTATTTTTCACAAAAATTTATCGTATCTTGATAATACTTGTGGTCTTTAAATTTATCTCTTGCATTTCTGTCACCTCCTAAATGATGTGCACTGTAATAAGTTTGAAAAAGACCATGGTGTAGAATAATCCAATAGGTTCTTTCCGAAACATAGGGTCTTAGTATAGATGCAGCATATTGGGAATGATTCATTGGCGCTAGATCATCTCCAATATCATGTAGTAAAGCTGCAACAATTATTTCATCACTTTCTTTATTTTTAAAAGCTCTCGTCGCAGCCTGTAAGGAGTGTTCTAATCTAGTGATTTTGTATCCTTCCAATGTCGTTGTTTGTTTAGATAAATAATTTAAAACTCTCTCTGCCGTTTGTCTTTCAAAGTTTTTCTCAAATTTTTCAAGAAGCTCATAATCTTCCTTGGTTCCATTTTTCATTTCAGTAAAATTAACTGTTTTCATAACTTAATTATTTGATCCAGTGCTTAGTAAAGATAACTGAGTTATTTTATTATCTCCTAATTCATCTACTAATTTAACAGGATATTCGCCTGTGAAATAATGGTCTGTTAATTGTGGATATGTTTCGTTTCTTCTATCAAAACCAATAGCTTTATACAAACCTTCTATTGATAAAAATCTTAGAGATTTAGCTCCAATATATTTACAAATTTCTTCATTTGTTTTATTTGCTGCTAGCAATTCTTTTTTGGTAGGTGTATCTACACCATAGAAATCTGGGTATCTTATTTCAGGGCACGCAATTTTAACATGAACTTCTTTTGCACCAGCATCATAAAGCATTTTTACAATTTTATATGATGTTGTTCCTCGAACAAGAGAGTCATCAATTAGAATTATTTTTTTATTTTTAATTGTAGTTTGATTTGCATTTAATTTTAATTTAACTCCTAAGCTTCTAATTTTCTGACTAGGTTCAATGAAAGTTCTTCCAACATAATGATTTCTAATCAACCCATGTTCAAAATTGATTTTTAATTCTTGAGCAAAACCCATAGCAGCAGCATTTCCAGAGTCTGGAACTGGAACCACTATATCTGCATCAGTATCATTTTCTTTTGCAAGTTCTTTACCTATGTTTTTTCTATGCTCATATGCTGTTTTTCCTCCAATCAGACTGTCTGGTCTTGAAAAATAAATATACTCAAAAACACAAGGCCTAACTTTTTTAGCAGGGAAGGGCTTAATACTTTTTAATTCATTGTTTTCAATTAAAACTATCTCACCATTTTCAACTTCTCTCACAAATTTTGCACCAATAATATCAAATGCACAAGTTTCAGAGGCTAAGACATAACTATTTCCAAGCTTACCGATTACTAGAGGTCTAATTCCATAAGGATCTCTAACCCCAATTAATGAGTTTTGCGTTAACATCACTAATGCATAGCCACCTTGAATTTGAAAAATTGCATCAATTACTTTGTCAATTGTTTTTGGTCTTTTTGATTTAGCAATTAATTGAACAATCGTTTCAGTATCTGAAGTAGTGTAAAATATAGCACCATCCTCAACTAATTTATTTCTCAAAGCTATTGAATTAGTAAGGTTTCCATTATGCGCAACTCCAATTCCTCCTGCATTGGTGTCAGCAAAAAAAGGCTGTATGTTTCTTAATATATTATTTCCAGTTGTACTGTATCTATTATGACCAATTGCATAATTTCCCTTAAGATTGTTAAGTACTTTTTCTTTGTTGAAATTATCACCAACCAAACCAAATCTTTTTTCAGAATAATATTTTTCCCCATCAAAAGTAACTATTCCACAACCTTCTTGACCTCTGTGTTGTAAAGCGTGTAGTCCAAGTGCTGTTAGAGCTGAAGCATCTTTTGCATTGCTAATACCAAAAACTCCACATTCTTCCTTAAGTCTTGGATTATAGTTCTTTAATTTTTTCTTTAGAATCTTGATATGTTTTTTCATTAGGAAATTCTTTTATCAGATAACTACTACCTTTTTCTAAATATGGAAAGACGTATGATTTGTCAAAATTTATTGGCCATTTATCATAATTATAAACGATATGAACACCTGAAAATATACAAACAGAAATAATGTAAGCCCTTATAAAACCAAAAAAGAATCCAAATGTCGTATCTAAGCCACCGATTCCTGTATATCGGACTGCTTTACTGATTCCTTTATTAACTAATAAAACTAAAAAGATAACAACGACAAATATAATTATTCCCAAACCAACGTCGAGCACATATTCATTATCAATTATGTCTTTTACGTATGGTTTAATTTTTGGAAATAGAATTAATGTAATTATGTATGCAAGCAACCATTTAGCCATGGAGAGAATACTTAAAATGAAGCCCTTTTTGTAACAATTTATCAAAGAAAGAATTGTTAAAATTAAATAAATTAAATCAATTATTGATATTGCTTTATAAAAATCTTTTATGATTTCTAACATTAAGATGATTTGCCAAAAGGTTTAATAATTAAAATTAATGCAGGAAGTAACGTTAATACCGATATCATAGCTAATAACATAGCTAGTCCTGTAAATACACCAAAATAAATTGTTGGGATAAACTTTGATAACACCAAAATTGAAAATCCAAAAACAATCGTAATTGAAGTGTTTAGTATAGCAACGCCAACAGTTGAATGACACGTTTTCAATGTTTTGTTGTAATCCTTTATTTTATTAAACTCTTCTTTAAATCTGTAAATATAGTGAATGCTATTATCTACAGCAATTCCTATAGTAATTGCTGCAATCGTTATCGTCATCATATCCAAAGGTATTCCTAATAATCCAATTATTCCCAGTATAAAAAAAGCTGCAATAAAATTTGGAACAACACCAATTAATGAAAGTTTTATATTTCTAAATAAGATTAAGAACATTGAAAATATTCCAATCATAACCAATCCCAATGTTAAAATTTGAGATTTAAACAGGCTTTGTAATAAATTATTAAATAATATTAATACACCTGCTAGTTTATAATCTTTTTCTTCTAAACCAAATTTATCTTTTAGATCAAAATTGATTTTGTTAATTAAATCATTTCTTCTTAAATCTTCTTGAGAGTCTATAATTCTTAAACTAATTCTAGCTTCATTATCTTTAATTGAAAGATAGGGATCGATGATTTCAGTTTTAATACTCTCAGGAATTTTAGAGTAAAGCACTCCCATTTCTAAAGTGCCTAAAGGCTTGTTATTATTTAATTGAGTAGCTACTTCTATAATTGATGAAAAAGATAGAACTTTGCCAATTTCAGGTAAACTATCTAGGTAATTATGAACAGAAGTAATTAGATCAATTTTATCTTTGGTAAACCAGTATTTTTCATCATTAGTATCTTCTTCATCGCCCCAATCTTCAAATTCATCATCTTCTTCAGATTTTTTTACCTTTTCTTTCTCAGGAAATTTTATAATAACCTCTAAAGGAGTGGTTCCACCTAGCTCCTCATCTATAAGCTTCATACCCTTGTAAATTTCAGTATTCTTATCAAAGTAATTTATAAAACTATTTTCAACTTCAAGCTTACTTATTCCAATAATGCTGAATATTACAACTATTACACTTATTAAGAAAACAGAGTTTTTATTATTAAGAGAAATTAAACTAAGTAAATTTGTAATTTTTGATTTCTGTTCTTTTTTAACTGAAATATTATTTGTGGGTGCAAAGTTTAAAAGGGTAGGTAGTAAAGTAAATGTAATAATAAAAGATGTAATTAAACCAAAAGTCATCATCCAGCCAAAATCAATAATAGGTTTTATTTCACTAAAAATTAAAGATAAGAAAGCAAAAATTGTAGTTAGTACAGTATAAAGAATTGGCCAAAACATTTTTGTAGTTGTTAAGGAAATAATTTCAAAATTATTTTTTGATGGAAAATTTTTTTTAAGCTGAAGAAACCTAGTACTCATATGAATATTCATTGCCATTGTTAAAATCAACATAAGTGCAATAAAATTTGATGAGATGACTGTAACTTTCCATCCTAGCAATCCAAGTAATCCCATCATTATTATCACAGAAAAAAGACAACTACTTATAGGAACCACAATCCAAAGAAGGTTTCTAAAAACAAACCATAAAGTAGCGATTATAAATAATAGAACTCCCAAACCAAAAACTATTATATCGCTTTTGATAAAAGTCATCATATCATCAGCAATCATTGGTATTCCTCCTAGATAAATCTTTCCAACATCACCATAACTTTGAATAACTTGTCTAATTTCTAAAATATTCTGGTGGTTTTGTTTTTTGATTTGATCTTTAATTATTTCAACTTCTTCTTTTGATTTATTTTCTATATCTTCTAATTTTTGAGATTGTTTAATGTTAACAATAATTCCACTAGTTTTACCATCTTCGCTAATGACAAAATTTCGAAAAACAGGACTATTTAGAATTTCTTTAAAACCTCGATCTTTATCAACATCTTCATCTTTTAATGTTTTGAAGCTTTCTAGTCTTTCTTGAAGGGGAGCGTCTGAATTATTTAAAAGTGGAATGTCTAATAATGTAATCACACTATGGACCCAATTGAGACTCTGAATTTTATATTTTAAACTTAATAAATTATTAATTGATGAGTCAGTTACCATCCCCTCATTTGGTGTATAGGTAAGAATTAAAAATTCCTTAGATCCATATCTCTCAGAGACTTCTTTCAAATATGCTAAATCTGGATCACCTTCTATTAATAAGGTTTCTGATGAAGCATCTAGCCTAAAATCTTTTGAATAGTATCCAAAACTAAAAATAGCAATAATTAACAATACAAATATTGCTTTGGGATTTTTAAGGATAATGTTTCGATAAAAATGAGCTATCATTCAAGCTCTTTATATTGGAATTTAACTTAATTGAGTATCCTTAAATTTTGTAAATCTTTCCTCAAATTCAAGAGTTACATTACCAATAGGGCCATGTCTTTGTTTTCCAATTATAATTTGAGCTAAATGTGCAACCTCATTCATTTTTGCTTGCCATTCCGCGTGTTCAACTGTTGCTTCTCTTGGTTCTTTTCTTTGTAAATAATATCCTTCTCTATAAACAAACATTACAACATCTGCGTCCTGTTCAATAGAGCCAGACTCTCTCAAATCTGCTAATTGAGGCTTATGATTATCTCTCTGTTCTACTTGTCGAGACAACTGCGAAAGAGCCACAACAGGAACAGAAAGTTCTTTGGCTATTGCTTTAAGTCCTTGAGTAATTTGTGAAATTTCTTGAACTCTTCCATCTTTGTTAAATGTAGTCCCTTTCATTAACTGGATGTAATCAACTACAATCATATCAAGACCAAAAAGTCTTTTTATACGTCTGGCTCGATTACTAAGAGCAGCAATACTTATTGCTGGAGTTTCATCAATATAAAGGGGCAGCTCAGAAATATTTTTTGATGTTTCTAAAAACTTGTCAAATTGGTCATCAGATATTCTACCTCTTCTAATATCATTAGAACTTATTCTTGCTTGCTCAGAAATAATTCTGGTAGATAACTGTTCTGAAGACATTTCAAGTGAAAAGAAAGCTATAGATGATTTCTTACCACTTTCTTGTAATTTTTTGGCTGCGTTGAAAGCAATATTTGTTGCAAGTGATGTTTTACCCATTGATGGTCGACCAGCAATAATAATTAAATCTGATTGATGTAAACCACCGAGCTTATCATCTAAATCTCTTAAACCAGTTGGAACACCAACGATTCCCTCTTCATTTTTATATGCAGCTGAAGCCATTTCAATTGTTTGTTTCATTGCTTCATCAAATTTTACTAAAGAAGAATTGAAAGAACCTTTTTCTGCTAAATCAAACAATAATCTTTCAGAACTTTCGATTATAGATTGTCCGTTAGTATCAAGATCATTTAATTTTGCACTATCAATAGTTTGTTCAGAAATTTTTATTAATTCTCTTCTTACAAACATATCGTAAATTATTTTTGAGTATTCTATTGCTTGCCTAACGGATGTAGAAAACTTTGTGATTTTTACTAAATATTCTGGCACATTTAGATCATCTTTTTCATCTTTAAAATAATTTTTTAAAGTAATTGGGTTAGCCAACATTCCTTTGTAGATAAGACTTTCAACTGCCTCAAATATTTTTTGATGCATGGGATCATAAAAGTTAACACTGGAAATTATTGTATTTATTTCATCAAAAATATCATTACTTACTAGGATAGATCCTATAACTGCTTGCTCTGCCTCAATGTTATTTGGTAACTCTTTAAATTGATCTTTGACAATGCTTAAATTGTTTTCCATAAAATAAATTTACATGAAAAATCATTAAATCAAATTGTATATTTCTATTGGGGAAAAGAATGTATAATTATTGAATTGTATCAGCTGACGAAACGTTGATTGTAATTTCAGCATCAACTTCTGAGTGTAAAGAAATTTTAACTTTAAATTTTCCTAAAGCTTTTATTTCTTCAACTGGTTGTATCATTGAAGGCCTTATATCAATTTTGTTTTCTTCTTGAATAAGTTTTGAAATTTCAGTTGGTTTAACTGAACCATATAATTCATTATTTTCTGTACTTAGTTTTTTGACAGAATACTCTTTACCATTAATTTGTTCAGCAATTTGAGATGCCTCTTTTTTCTTTTCATTATCTTTTTTAGATAACTCAGCTTTGATTTTTTCAACTTCTTTTATATTTTCTTTCGATGCATAAAGAGCTTTTTTATTAGCGATTAAAAAATTTCTAGCAAAACCTCTTTTTACATCTATTACTTCACCTATAGATCCAATTCTTTTTATGTTTTCTAATAAAATTACTTTCATACTATATAAGTGCTAAGTTTCTAGCTCTTTTAATTGAAAGAGATAACTCTCTTTGTTTCTTTTGAGATACATTAGTAATTCTTGAAGGTAAAATTTTTCCATTTTCAGAAACATATTTTTTCAAAAGTTTTATATTTTTGTAGTCAACTTCAGGAGCACCTTTGACCGATAATGGACAAGTTTTTTTGAATTTATACTTATTTGGTTGAAAAATACTTAATTTTGCAAAGTTACTTTGTTTACCTTTTCTATTTCCACTTTGTCTTTTTGGCATTAGTTTTTAGTACTTTCCTTTTTTTCGCTATCTTCTTTTTTTCCAAAATAGCTTGTTTCTAAATCAAATTTTTTTACTCTAACTGTTAAATATCTTAGTAATTTTTTATCAATGGCCTCATTTTTTTCCAATTCATCAATAACATTACCCTTGCCTTTTATTTTAAAGTGTATGTAGCTTCCTTTTTTATTCTTTTTAATTAAATAAGATAGGTTTAGTAATCCCCAGTTTTCAGTTTTAACAACCTCACCATCATTTTTTTCAACTATTTTAGAATATTTTTCTGTAAGTTGCTTTAATTCACTTGGTGAAGTATCTTGCCTAGCTATAATAGTATGTTCGTATAAATTCATTTAAGTTCTTTAATAAAAAGTGAGGATATACTATTATAAAAGTTCAATTACAATAGTTAAAAAGGCAGAAATATTAGTTTTTTTTATATGTTTTCAGTAATTTTTCCAGGTCAGGGATCTCAAATAGTGGGAATGGGAAAAGAGCTTTATGATAAATTTAATATAGTAAAAGACCTTTTTAAACAGGCAGATGACACATTAAATTTTTCTATTTCTAAGCTTATTTTAGAAGGACCAAAGGAAGAGTTAGATTTAACAACTAACACACAACCAGCAATATTTTTAATAAGTTACTCAATATTTAATTTAGCAAAAAATAAATTCAACTTAGATTTAAATAAAGCAAAATACTTTGCGGGACACTCTTTAGGAGAATATTCGGCATTATCATGTGCAGGATATCTAGATTTTTCAGATACTTTAAAAATACTAAGAATCAGAGGAGATGCAATGCAAAACGCTGTGCCTAAAGGGCAGGGAGGAATGGTTGCAGCACTAGGTTCAACTGTTGATGTGATTGAAAAAATTTTGACAGAAAATAAAGAAAATTTTAAAGCACAAATTGCAAATGATAATTCTGAAGGTCAAATAGTTTTGAGTGGAAAAACTAAGGATTTAGAAAATTTAATTCAAATTTTAAAAGATAATTCAATAAAAAATATTAAACTTCCAGTAAGTGCACCCTTTCACTGCGATTTGATGAATAATGCTACAAAAATTATGAAAGAAGAGTTAAATAAAATTAATTTTAAAAATGGGCAAAATAAATTAATTTCAAATGTAACTGCTAATGAAATTAAAGATCCAGATGAGCTAAAAAATCTATTGATTAAGCAAATAGAAAATAGAGTTAGATGGAGAGAAAGTGTGATTAATATGATAGAAAGTGATGTAGATCATTTTATAGAAATTGGACCTGGGAAAGTTTTGTCAGGTTTGGTAAAAAGAATTAGTAGAGATGTTAAAATTGACACAATTAATAGTCAAAGTGATATTGAAGGTTTAAAAATATGACAGATTTAAAAGGTAAGAATGTTATAGTTACAGGAGCTTCAGGCGGGATTGGAAACTCAATAATCGAAAAATTAAATCAATCAGGAGCAAATATTTTAGCATCTGGTACAAGATTAGAAAAACTCGAGGAACTAAAAGGTAAATATGGAAATATTAAAATATTAAAGTTTGATATTTCTCAAAGCGATAAAATTGAGGAGTTCGTTGAAAACGCAACCAAAGAACTTGGTGGCAGTTTGGATTGCATAGTTAATAATGCAGGTATTACCCAAGATAATTTAGCAATAAGGATGAGCCTAGATGAATGGAAAAAAGTAATCGATGTTAATTTAACATCAACTTTTTTAATGAGCAAATCAGCAATTAAAAAAATGCTTAAAAATAAATCTGGAAAGATTGTTAATATTACCTCAGTTGTTGGACATACGGGTAATTTAGGACAGGCCAATTATACAGCTTCTAAAGCAGGTATAATTGCAATGTCTAAGAGTTTGGCAATAGAATATGCCAAAAAAAATATAAATATAAATTGTATTTCACCTGGTTTTATTAAAACAGCTATGACAGATAAATTAGATGATAAATTTAAAGAAGCTATAATATCAAAAATTCCTTCAGCACGTCTAGGGGAGCCAGATGATATTGCAAATGCAGTACTTTTTTTGTGCTCAAGTCATTCAAGTTATATAAATGGTGAAACCTTACATGTTAATGGAGGCATGTATATGGCTTGACAAAATAGGTTTTTAAACTATTAAGAATTTATAACGAAAAGGATCAATATGTCAGAAGACGTTTCAAGCAAAGTAAAAAAAATTGTAGCAGATCACCTAGGTATTGATGAAGCTAAAGTTACAGAGGAGTCTAGTTTTATAGATGATCTAGGAGCAGATAGTTTAGATACAGTTGAATTAGTGATGGCTTTCGAAGAAGAATTTGGATCTGAAATTTCAGATAGTGAAGCTGAGAAAATTTTAACTGTTGGTGATGCAGTTAAGTTTATAGAAGGAAAAGCTAATTAGAAAATTTAATGCCATCAGAAAAAGATGGGATAATGATAATTTTATCTTCTCCTTCAGGAGCTGGTAAGACTACTCTTGTTAAAAAATTATCAGAAAAAGATAATTTTGAAATCTCAATATCTCATACAACCAGACAACCTAGACCTAACGAAAACCAAAACGAAGATTATTTTTTTGTTGATGAGTTAGAGTTTAAAAGATTAATTAACAATGAAGAGTTTCTAGAATACGCAAAAGTTTTTAATAATTTTTATGGCACAACAAGAACACCAGTTATAGATAAATTAAATAGAGGAAAAAACGTACTTTTTGATATTGATTGGCAAGGTGCTGATCAAATTAAGAATAAAAAATTAGATTATAAATTGATTACTTTTTTTATTCTCCCTCCAAGCAGAGAAGTTTTGTTTGAAAGATTATCTAAGCGACATGCAGCTGATAAATTAATAGCTGAAGAAAGAATGAAACAATTTGAAAGAGATGTATTGCATTGGATAAATTATGATTATGTAGTTATAAATAATGATTTAAATGAATGTTATAATAAAATAACTAATTTGATAGATGCAGTAACAAATAATGGCTCTAAAGACTATGATCTAGATTTTATTAGAAACCATGTTGATAAACTAACTTCTTAAATTTTCATATTCACAAGTTAGCTTATAGTAAGTATCTAAACTTAAATTTTGTGGCCTTAGGTTTAAATCAATTTTAAGCTTATCAATAATTTTTTGATTTCCATTGAATAATTGGTTAAAAGGTTTTTTTAACATTTTTCTTCTTTGATTAAAAAATGTTCTAGTTATTTTTTCAAGATTATTTACATCTTTAATTTTTACAAAATTCTTTTTCGGCGTAAAGAATAATAATGAACTTTCGACTTTAGGTTTTGGTAGAAAACATTCTCGTTTTATATCTAATATTTTTTTTATATTAAGCTTCCAATTACTAATTATTGATAACCTTCCATAATTTGAAGTATTAAATTCAGCAATTATCCTATTAGCCACCTCCTTTTGAAACATTAAAATAAGATTATCAAACCAAAAATCATCTTTTAGATTTTTTATCCATTTACTAAGGATTTCGGTTGAAATATTGTAAGGTAAATTTCCGAAAACAATAACATTTTTTTTAAAAAAATGAGTTTCATCTATATTTAAAATATCATCGTTAATAATATTAATTTGATTTTGAAATTTATTTTGAAGAATTTTTGCTAACTCATTGTCCTTCTCAATTGTAAAAAATTTTTTTGGCTTTTTTTTTAGAATTTGAGCTGTTAGATTTCCAGTCCCCGGACCTACTTCAAGTATAATTTTGTCCTCTATATTTACAATATTTACTATTTTATCTAAAATATTTTTATCTATTAAAAAATTTTGACCAAGGCTTTTTTTTGCTTTAATCAATTCTTTTCCAAAAATTTTATAGCTTTAATTAAACTCAAAGGATTAGATAGATTTTTTCCTAGCATCTCTATATTTGGACCATGATCTGGTGAAATTCTTATAAATGGCAAACCTAGGGTTATATTTATTGCATCATACTCAAATAATGTTTTAATTGGTGCTAATACTTGATCATGGTACATACCTATTATGACATCAATTTTTTTTCTATTTTGGGTTAAAAAAGCAGTATCAGCTGAATGAGGACCTGAGATAGCATATTTCTTTTTCTTCAAAAAATTTACAGCACTTTTTAATATTATTTGATCCTCATTTACTTTTAGAACACTTTCGCAATGAGGGTTTAAACCTAGCAATGCTATTTTAGGTTTTTTTTTAAGTTTTGTTTTATAGAAATCATTGATTAATTTTACTTTTTCAATGATTAATTTTTTATTAACTTTTTTTGCAACCATTTTTAATGGGAGATGTGTTGTAATGGGACATACAGATAAATTATCGTTATAAATTAACATACAAGTTTTTTTTATTTTAAATTTTTCTGAAATATATTCAGTCATTCCAAGATATTTTTTATCTAAAAAATTTTCTTTTGAAATAGGACCATTAATAAACTTGTAAATATTATTTTTTTTAAGAATTTCAAATGCCACATCAAAAGAATTATGAACAAATTTTTTTGATTTTTTAGAGATTTTTTCAAATGCTTTTATGGGATTATATTCAATATTTATTAAGTTTATACTTTTATTATTGAGTTTATATTCAGATATATTTTTGGGATTAAGTAATTTAATTTTTTTATTAAAATTTAATTTTTTCATTTGAAGTTTTATCAATCTTTCAGAAGATATTAGAATGAGTGGAGATTTTATTTTTAATTTTAAAGTTTTAAAAAATATTTCTAAAAATACACTATTTGGCTCTCCAGATACTATTAAGATTGGACTATAATTCATTTATTTGAAAATTTTTTTTTATTTTATTAAAATAAAGATTTGAAAACTGGTTCAGTTGTTCATTTATTGTTGTTTGCTTTACAATTTTAAATTCTTCTTCAAGATTTATTTCTCTTTCTACTTCTCTTTTATCAACAATTTTTATAATTAAAAATCCTCCTGGAATAACCAAGGGCCTTGTTATTTGACCAATTTTTAATTTATTTAACTCGTTCATAATATTTTTGCTTATTGCTGTATCTTTTACCCAGCCTATTTCTCCACCATTATTTGAGGTGTCAGCAGAACTATACAAGATAGCTGCCTGGCCAAAACTTTTTTCATCAATTATTTTTTTAATAATTTTATATTTATTTTCTAATTTTTCCCCATTATCTAAATTAAAAAGTATTTCTGATATAAAAAATTCTTCCTGTTTCTTTTTATTAATTAATTTTTTTTTAATTGATTCCTCATCAATTTTGACACTACTGTTAAATTTAGCATAAATTAGCTGGTTCCAAAGTACCTCAATAATTATTTTATTCTCTACAAAGCCCGGATCTAGATCTCTATTCAAAAAGTATATTTCAAAATCTTTTTTAGAATTAATTCCTAATCTACTAAAATAACTGATTATAATTTTTTCTGACGTATTTTCATCAAGCTTTATTTCATCTATAAATTTCAATAATTCTATTTTTTTAATTTTTTCTTTAATTAACGATTTTTTTGAAATTTCTAATGCTTGTTCATTACTTGCTTTTTTGAATTCTTCATTAATAGACTTTAGGTATTGAATTTCTTTAAGGATATCTACAGAAGTTATAATTTCGTTATCTACTTTGAAAAGAATTTTATTTTCCAATGATAAAGAATTACTTGTAAAAAAAATCAAATTAAAAAAAAATAAAATTAATATTAATTTTTTATACATATGAAATTAATTATTAATTATTCCCCTAGCATCATATTCATATGTTGTTAAAGGGAACAATGTAATAGTGAATAATAAATTTTCAGTAGGCTTTAAATCCCTATCTTCATAGTATGATTTTTTGTATTTTATACCTGCTGTCAAACAATCATTTTTGTATTCATACACAAGATCATAATATTCAGTTAAATTTAATTTTCTATTTCTTCTTGTTTTAAATGAAAGTGAATTGTTTTTATCTACGCTATATTCAAAGCTATTTTCTATAATATTGCTGTCTCCCATTTCTCCATTTTCCTCAATAAAATTGAATTTAGTTATTAAATTATTAATATTTAATGTTGCATTAAACTCATTATATTCAAATGTTTTAAAATCATTATCAATAGCAAAATTATAATTAAAATTAAGATTATCGTTAATTATACTGTTTGCAGATCCAAAAATATTTGAACTTTTTCTGTTAATAGTTGTTTTTTTTGGTACAAAATTTTCCTCTTCATCTCTTAATACAGTAGCTAGCTTAAATGCAAAATAGTTGTTTATATTTGTTAAATCTTTCTCTTTTTCTTTTTCGTAATCTAACCCAATAGTCAAAGATCGTCCTGACTCCAACGTATCGTTAAATCCAAGTCTATTGTTTGAAAAAATATTATTAATATCAATCTTATTTTCAGAAGAGCTATAATCCTTCATGTCATTTGGATTAAATCTGAAAGATGCTTTTGGTGTTAAAATATTTTTGTATTTATTTGTTTTTTTTATAAGAGGATAACTTGTATTTAAAGTTAATAAACCTGCAAATTCTATTTGAGGGCTTGATTTATACTCTGAGTTTTTTTTCCCTATGGAATTTAGGTTTTTTATATTTAAATTAAGATTATTTTTAAATCCAGAGTTGGTGATATAATTTCTACTATCAAAAGTTAAATCATTTATTATATTAGATTTGAGATTATTTGTTTCATTTAAGCTATTACTACCACTTGAAGTGAAGCTTAATAATCCATCAAAATAATTTTGTTTTAAGTTTTGATCATAATTGTAATACGGTAAAATATATTGAAATCTGTCAGTATTAGAAAGCTGCAAGTTTTCAAAAGTTTCTATTCCTGTTTCAAAATTATATTTTTCATGGTTTAAAGTTAGTTTAGCTTCATTATTAAGTATATCTAAATTATCTGGCCTTAAATTTGATTTGGTAATATGAGTATCAAATACTTTTAAGTAAGTGTCATTTGTAACTTTTTCTATTGATAGAAAAAACTGACTGTTCAAAAAGTTTTCAAAGTTAAGATCAAAATCAAATTCGGTGAATAAATGAAATAAATTTTTTTCTTTTTTTAAAACTGGTGAAGTGTAATCTTTTACAAAACCGATATCAGCAATTAAATAAGAATTTTTATTTTTTTGTCTATATTCGTTTTGAAAGGATAAAGTTTTGCTGTCAAAAATTGTAGGAGAAAATGTAAAATCCTTATTATTTGATATAGCTCTGAAATACGGCAAAGTAACCGAACTTCCTAATATATTTGAATTGTTCAGAGTAGGTTTTAATAAGCCTGATTGTCGTTTAACAGTTGGGTCAGGATGAAAGAATTTAGGAAAATATAGAACTGGAATATCATAAACTTTTAAAAAGGCTTTTTTATAGTTCATTTGTTTCTTATCTCGATCATGTTTAATTTCTTCAGCTTGTATCGACCATGGAGGACAATCATCAGTTTCTTTACAGCTTGTAAATATACCTTTGTTGATTGTTGTTATTTGACCATCCTTTTGTGATGAAACACCTTTAATTCTTGGATCATTATCGGTGTTATTAAATATATTTTTATGAATCTTTATTGTTGTATCTTTCGCTATAAAGTCATTGGTTTTTAAGTTCAATATTGCGCTAGAAAAGTAAAACTTATCATTGTTTGGTAAGTTATAATTTGTCGATATTAAAATATTCTCACCTTTTAGTTCCTCTCTTTTTATAGAATATTTAAATTTATCTAATTTGTATAAATTAAGTTTATCAGTTATCACACTTTCTTTATCAGAACTTAAAACCATTGAGTTTTTTAAAAAAATAACATCCTCACCTTTGAAATTATATTTAGAATGTACTTTTGCAGATGTTTTTCCTTCAGTAGTAATTTCTTCATTATTTCTTGAGTAAGAAATTTTATCAGAATAAATTACAACATTCTCTAGCTTGTCTTCTAAAATTACATTTTTTTCTGCAAAAATGATATTAAGAGGCAGGTTATATATAAATTCTTCTGCAGTTATTTTAATTTCATTATTGAGATTATAAGCTTCAGATCCATCTTTTGTAAAAATTATTTCTTCGTTTTTTTTGTAAATTATTTTTTCAGTAAGAATATAATAGTTTCTAGTATTATCTTGAATCTCCACGTTACCTTTGGCAATCAAAATATTTTGTTTTTTATCATATTCAAATTCATTTGCATTTATAGTTATTCCTTCATTTGTTGTAATAACACCTCTTTTGCTTCCTAAAAATTTATTTCCATTATCTAAAATTTCAATTTCTGTAACATCGAAATTAAATTGCTCATTACTGTGAGCATTAATAAATATTAAATAAAAAAATAAAATAAAAAAAATCTTTTGCATATTATTTTTCGTTAACCCTATATAACATTAAGCAATTTATAGTTGATAATATTATAATAGGAATAAGTATTGAAAAAATTAAAGAAATTCTTTCTGTGCTTCCCAAAACATAAGAGAAGTTACTCAAATAATATATTATTACTGAAAAAAACAACCCTATTGAAATTTTAAAAGTTGAACTTTTTATCTGTTTTATATTAAGCATTATTAAAGCTGCAAAAATACTGATTAAAAACAATAAAAGTGGATAAGAGGTAATTTTTAAAAGATGTAAATTAACATCTATTACTGAATAATTTAATTTAAGATAATTTTTTCTTAATTCCAAAAGTTCAAAGATATCTAAAGCTGATAAATTTGAGTAAAGTGTTCGTATTCTGTCTACGTCAAAATTTGTATTAAACTCAATTTGATCAATATTAATATAATTATTATTTTGGTAAATTCTTGGTTCTATAATTTTCCATTCTTTTTTACTTATATCAATTTTATCACTTTGAATATTTCTAATAACATTAAAATTTTCATCAAATTCAGTAATGAAGTTTCTTATTAAATAATTACCCTGAATATTTGATGAGTTGGTAATTATTATTTTTCTATCAATTTTATCTTTAATCCACAGCCCATTTTTTGTTATTACTGCAAGATATTTACCATCGTTTGTGTAAACAGACTTCAATTCTAGGTAAACATTTTTCATATTAGAAGATAAGTTATAAAAAATAGTAATTACAAAGAAACCTGTGATTAGGGTTAGTATACTTAATATTCCAAGTATATTTGAATTTTTAACACCAGAATATTTAAAAATATCGATTTCTTTATTTTCAAATATTTTTATAAAAAATAATTGAATTGTAACTAAAAGTATAAATGGGAAGATTTCAAATATCAGTGAAGGTGAATTTAGTAACGATAAAAAAAGTGTGAAACTTATTTTTACATTTTCATCTTTAAAAAACTCTAATTCTGT
>CACEEJ010000002.1 GCA_902558545.1 uncultured Pelagibacteraceae bacterium
TACTAGATTAGGTTCCATGACAATTGGATATGGAACTTCTTCAAACTTTGGAACTCTAACAAACTTTAGTTTTTTGTTTTTTTCATCCATCTGAATATATTCTGGAGTTTCTCTTTCTTTATTCGCAAGAGCAATATCAATTATAGCAAGCTGTTTAGATTTATCTCTTATTTCGATTGAATCTTCTTCTCTAACTAAATAACTTCCAATATTCACCTTTTTGCCATTTACTTTCACATGACCGTGATTGATTAATTGTCTAGCTGAAAAAATTGTTGTTGCAAATTTTGCTCTGTAAATCACAGCATCTAATCTTCTTTCAAGAAGACCAATTAAATTTTCACCAGTATCACCTTTAAGCATTGTTGCTTTTTTGTAAATATTTCTAAATTGTCTCTCGTTAATATTACCATAATAAGCTTTTAATTTTTGTTTAGCCTGAAGCTGTATTCCATAATCAGATGGCTTTGATGTTTTTGTTTGACCATGTTGTCCTGGTCCATAAGCTCTAGTATTAAAAGGACTTTTGGGTCTTCCCCAAAGGTTAACTTTTAATCTTCTGTCTACTTTATGTTTAGAGTTTAATCTTTTTGTCATTTGATAGTGGGCTTTATAAACTTACTCATCATTTTGTCAATCAACGTTTTTTACCTAAACTTGCAAATACCCCTGATAAAATACGTGTTTCTTTGGTTGATAATTCCATCCTATAAAAAATATTCCTTAAGTTTTCAAGCATTATCGGTTTCTTCTCTTGTGATTTAAAAAAATTAATCTCTTCAAGATTCTGTATACAAAGGTTTGCCATAGCAACTATCTCTTTTTTAGATGCTGATTTAACTTTATTTGATTTCTTAAAAGATGATGCTTTTGAATTAATTATGCTTGATAGATATTGAGCAATTATTATTAAGCTGTGAGATAGATTTAATGATTTAAAATCAGGATTAGTCGGAATTTGAAGGGTATAATTGGCATAGCTTATTTCATTATTTGATAGACCAGATGCTTCTGAGCCAAATAAAAAAGCTATTTTCTTTTTATAATTTATTTTTTTTAAATCTTCTAATTGGATATGTTTAATATTTTTATTTCTAAATCGTGCTGATGTTGCAATTACAATATCAATATTTTTTAAGGGTTTTTCTAAATTTTCAAAATTTTTTGCCTTATTAATTATATTTTTTGCTCCTACTGAGGTTGCTAAAATTTTATCATTTGGAAATATTGGTTTAGGATCAATAACAATAAGTTTATTAAAATTAAAATTTTTCATTCCTCTTGCACATGCTCCTATATTTTCTGAGAGTTGAGGTCTGTGTAAAATGAAAGAAATATTATTAACAGACATTAATCTATGCCATGATTTCTGTTATAATTAGAAATAGCTGATGGTTTAATATCATTTAAATATTTTGGATCTACTGTCCAAATAGAAACTTTTAATGGATAACATTTAGCTACATCAGAAGAGTGTTCAGATCCACAATCACCTCCTGGACAAGCAGAAAGTGCACCCAATAAATTTGTTTCAGCAAAAAACTCTAAATAATCGCCCGGTCTCACAGGACTTGCTTTCATAAAGTATTGTTTAGTATCATTAGTAAATCCAGTTAACATAAAAACATTTAATACATCGTGAACTATTTTTTCAGCGTGATCTAATTGAACATTTTTTTCTTTAACCAAAGCTCTTGTTAAGTTTGAATGACAGCAATAATGATAATCGTTATGGCTCAAAAGTTTTGATGTATACGGATCACATCTAGTACCAATTACATCATGAACTGATCCTCCATCTTTATCATAATCGTACCAATCTAAAGTATCCCAAGTTATTGTTGCTAAAGATCTAAGATATGGAAAACTACTAAACATTTTATCTCCAACAGAAAGATGAGTTCCATAGAGTGCTCTTGTTTTTCCTGAGTAGAATTTTTCCTCTAAATTATTTAAATTAAATAAATTTAAATCTCCAACTTGAGGTCCTTCTACACTTTCGATTCTAAAAAACTCACCAAATTTAACTTCAAACGTTTTTGCATCTCTTGGAGGTATTATAACTTCCTCTTTTTTAACCAGGTGTTCTCGAGCGGAATGTAAAATACTTAAATTTTTTTCTTCAATATTGGTATTTGGGTAACAAACTATTGGTTTTGCCCCTATTCTATCTTTTAGATCAGATGGTTTTTCTGAAAATTTTTTAATTTTCATTCTTACAAACTTCCAGGAGCTTTATCCTTAAATAACTTATAATCCAGACTGTCTACTAAAGCTTTAAAAGATGCATCAATGATATTTGGAGATACTCCAATAGTAAACCAGTTAACACCCTTTGAATCTGTACTTTCAATACTAACTCTTGTTACAGCTTCTGTACCAGTGTTTAAAATTCTAACTTTGTAGTCAACCAATCTTAAATCTTTTAAATATTCTGAATATTTAGCAAGCTTGTTAACATTCTTTCTAATTGCATTATCTAGAGCATTAACCGGTCCGTTTCCTTGTCCTTCACACAAAATTTTGTTTCCATCTACTTCTAATTGAGCTTTTGCATATGAAACTATTTCTCCTGCATTATCTTTCTTTACCGAAACATCATATTCATTAATAGAAATATATCTTGGTATCTCGCCCATTAATCTTCGAGCTAACAACTCAAAAGATGCATCAGCACCATCATAACTATAACCAATAAATTCTCGATCTTTCACTTCATGTAAAAGTTTTTTAATTTTTGGATCACTTTTCTCAACTTTAATTCCTATTGAATTCAATCTCGACATTATATTCGATTGTCCCGATTGATCTGAAACAACTATATTTCTAGAGTTTCCAACTTCTTCTGGATTTATGTGCTCATAAGTTTTAGGATCTTTTTGAACAGCTGAAACATGCATTCCACCCTTGTGAGAAAAAGCAGAAGCTCCAACATAAGGTAAATGTTTATTGGGTTTTCTATTTAATATCTCGTCTAATAATCTTGAGCATTGAGTTAAATTTTTTAAATTTTCTCTTTTTATACTTAGTTCAAACTTATCTGAAAAATCTTTCTTTAAAAAAAATGAGGGAATTAATGACATCAAATTAGCATTTCCACATCTTTCACCCAAACCATTGATTGTACCCTGCACTTGTCTGGCACCTGCTTGAACTGCTGCAAGACTATTAGCTACTGCATTTTCGGTATCATTATGAGCATGTATCCCTAAATTTTTTCCTGGAATTTGCTTGCTTACTTTAGATACAATTTCTGTTATCTCGTGTGGAAGTGTGCCGCCGTTAGTATCACATAATACAATCCATCTTGCACCATTATCAAAAGCTGCTTTTAAACATGCCATTGCATATTCTGGATTAGCTTTATATCCATCAAAAAAATGTTCAGCATCAAACATGAACTCTTTTCCAGATTTAACAATATGTTTTGTGCTTTCACTTATATTCATTAAATTCTGCTCATTACTTATTCCTAATGCGACATCCACTTGAAAATCCCATGATTTTCCAAACAGGCAAACAGAATTACTTTTTGAATTAATTAATGATGAGAGCATAGGGTCATTTTCTGCGCTGTGTTCAGACTTTTTAGTCATTCCAAATGCAGTTAATTTTGTTGATTTAAAATTATGATCTTTATTGAAAAACTCAGTATCGGTTGGATTTGCTCCTGGCCAACCACCCTCAACATAATCCACACCCAATTTATCTAAAGCTGATGAAATTTTTTCTTTATCATCAATTGAAAAATCTACACCCTGAGTTTGTGCACCATCACGCAGTGTTGTATCAAATATATAAAGTTGTTCTTTACTCATTTAAATTTCCAAGTCGTTTTACCATCTTTATCTTCTATTAAAACACCTTTATCTAAAAGCTCTTTTCTAATTTTATCAGCTTCTTCGTAATTTTTGTTCTCTCTAGCCTTATTTCTTTCCTGAATTTTTTGTAAAATTTCTTTTTCAGAAATTAAAGCTTTGCTAATTTTAAATTTAAGCCAATTTTCTTTACTTTCATTTAATAGTCCTACAAATTTACAAGCAGAAACAAATAAAGATTTATCTTCATCGTTACCTTTTTGAGCTTTTTCATATAATTGATGTAAATTAGCAATGTATCCGGGTGTGTTTAAATCATCGTAAAGTGGCTGAAGAATTTCATCAGAAACTTTAGAATTATTTTCAATATCTAAATATGAATTGTACCATTTATTTATCGTGTTTTGGCAATCGTCCAGAAGTTTATCATTCCAATCTAATGGTTGTTTATAATGTGCGCTTAGTAAAGCCAATCTTAAAACTTGGCCACTAATCTTATTTCTAAAATCTTTTATTTTTAAAATATTTCCCTGAGACTTGGCCATCTTTTCATTAGACATGGTGATGAATGCATTATGCATCCAAAATTTTGCAAATATTTTTGTATCATTAGCACATCTTGATTGAGCTATTTCATTTTCATGATGAGGAAATAACAAATCTATACCACCTCCATGAACATCAAACTCATCTCCTAAAAATTTCTTTGACATTGCTGAACACTCCAGATGCCATCCTGGCCTTCCTTTTCCCCATGGAGACTCCCATGAAGGTTCATCATCTTCTGAGGGTTTCCATAAAACAAAATCTTCTGAATTTTTTTTATTTTCACTGACTTCTACTCTTGATCCAGCAATAAGTTCATCTAATTTTTTATTTGAGAGTTGACCATAATCCTTGAATTTTTTAACCTCAAAATAAACATGCTTATTATTTTCATAAGCAAATTCTTTTTTTATTAATTCAGAAATCATTTCAATCATCAAATCTATATTTTCTGTTGCTTTAGGTTGATGGGTTGGCTCTTCACAATTTAAGTAATTACAATCTTCACTAAAACTTTTAGTTACTTTGCTTGTTAATTCTGAAATTGAAATATTATTTTCTTTTGAAGATTTAATAATTTTATCATCAACATCTGTAATATTTCGTACATAAGTAACCTTAGGATAATTTTTCTTAAAAATTTTAAATAGAATATCAAATACAACTATTGGTCTCGCGTTCCCAATATGGGGATCATCATAAACTGTTGGACCACACACATACATTCTAATGTTATTTTTATCTAGTGGAACAAACTTTTCTTTTTTATTTGTCAGATTGTTTGTTAAAAAAATATCTTTACTCATTATTTTAGGAATATACTTAAAAAATAGATTTGTGAATCTATTTGATTAATTTGGAATTTTGCATACAGGAATTGGCTCCATTTTATGCAAATTTTGTTTTCTTATAGTTTCGTATTTAGCTCGATTGGCTGAATTAGGATTATCCATAGCTTCTTCTAATTCTTCATATTTTAGTCCAAGTTGACCTTCATCGGTTCTTCCATCGTCCCATAATCCATCCGTTGGAGCGGCATCTATAATTTCTTTTAAAATTCCAAGCTCTTTTCCAAGCTCCCAAACTTCAGTTTTATTACAATCAGCTATTGGAGATATATCTACCCCACCATCTCCGTATTTTGTGTAAAACCCTACACCAAAATCTTCAACTTTATTTCCAGTTCCAACTACTATTCCTTTATTCGCTGCAGCAACTTGATAAAGCGTTGTCATTCTCAATCTAGCTCTAGAATTCGCCATTCCATGCTCATTATCAAAATTTGATAAACTTGAACTAAAAGCCAAAAATAACTCATCTAAATTGATAGTATGTGCCTCAACATTTTTAAAATTTTTAACTAACCACTCTTGATGTTTTAAACTTAAATCATGTTGACGGGATTTCTGTTTAATTGGCATTGACAAGACAATAGTTTTTAAGCCAGTCATTGCACTTAATGTACTAGAAACTGACGAATCTATTCCTCCAGAAATTCCTATAACTAATGATTCTGCCTTGTTTGGCATATTATTTACATAATCTTTAATCCATTTAGAAATAAAATTTATTTTTTCTGAGGCTTTCATGATTTTAAAGTATTAGATATTTAGAATTTTACAATGTCTTAAGATGCCGCTCTATCTGCGTTTTTAGAATAAGAGCTATTCTTTTTAATCTCATCTGAAATCAAGAAAGCTAATTCTAAAGCTTGGTTTGCATTTAGTCTTGGATCACAATGAGTGTGATATCTAGATGATAAGTCTTTTTCAGATATCTTTTGCGCTCCACCAATACACTCTGTCACATCTTGACCAGTTAATTCTATATGAAGACCACCAGCATAACTTCCTTCGCTTTGGTGACATGCAAAAACATTTTTAACTTCTTTTAACACACTGTTAAATGGTCTTGTTTTAAATCCTGTCGCAGCTTTTACTGTATTTCCATGACAAGGATCACACGACCAAATAACATTTAAACCTTCTTTTTTTATTGCCCTGATTAATTTTGGTAAAAATTTTGAAACATTATCTGCACCAAATCTTGATATTAATGTGATTTTACCTTTTTCATTCTTAGGATTTATTCTATTACAAAGATCAATTAAATCATCAGCCTTTAAGGTAGGTCCACATTTAATTCCTATTGGATTTTCTATACCTCTACAAAACTCAACATGACCACCATCTAGTTGTCTTGTTCTATCTCCAATCCAAACAAAGTGAGCAGATGTGTCATGATTTTCTCCTGTTGTAGAATCTGTTCTTGTCATTGTTTCTTCAAAAGGAAGTAGTAATGCCTCATGTGATGTCCAGAAATTAACAGTTTTCAATCTTCGATTAAAATCTGAATTAATTCCACATGCATCCATGAAAGCTAATGCGTTTGCAATATTATCTTCTAATTCTTTAAATCTTTTTAACTCAGGTGAATTCTTAATAAAACCCAGATTCCAATTATGAACATTCTTAAGATCTGCAAAACCTCCATGACAGAATGCTCTTATTAAGTTTAAAGTTGCAGCTGATTGCGAGTATGCCTTAAACAATCTTTTAGGATCTGGAACTCTAGCCTTCTCAGTAAATTCCATTGCATTTATGTTGTCACCTAAGTAACTTGGAAGTTCTACCCCATCTTTTATTTCTGTAGGTGCACTTCTAGGTTTTGAAAATTGACCGGCTATTCTTCCAACTTTTACTACTGGTAATGAAGCTGAGTAAGTTAAAACCAATGACATTTGCAACATTAGTTTAAAAGTATCTCTAATATTATCTGGATTAAATTCAGCAAAACTTTCAGCACAATCTCCACCCTGAAGTAAAAATGCTTTTCCATCTACTACATCTGCTAACTGACTTTTAAGATGTCTTGTTTCTCCAGCAAATACTAAGGGAGGAAATGTTCCTATCTTATCTAAAACTTTATCCAATTCCTTTTTATCTGGATATTCAGGGATATGTTTTACAGGATATTTTCTCCAACTATTTTTTTTCCAACTTTTCATATTCAACTCATGATTGTTGTATCAAAGTTTGTCTATTATTCAATAGAGACCATGATTAAATAATATCAATAAATATATAATTTTTGAAATTTATAGATTTTTTAATGAGTACAAACTTTTTTTAAAACAGAATTTGATGTTGAGTTTGGAGTAGGATATGTCCATTCGAATTTAGGTGTCATAGGTTCAATATACTCGCCTTTACCCATTGATTTTTTATGAAAGGTAGCACTTAAATAAGCATATCTAAATATGTTACAATCTCCTTGAACATAAATTGTAGAAGACAAGTCTCCCAATTCAGTAGGTTTTGAATAATCAGTTAATTGCCAATAATAAACATAACCATTACTTTTTCTTATTTCTTTAAGATCAACATAATATTCATCCCCAAGAATGTTTTCTGTTATCTTTATCCATTCAGCATAACTTACATTTGAAAATATAAATGTAGAACACGAGAATACAAATAATAAAAACATTTTTTTCATAATATCATTTTTAACAATTATTATTGAAAAGCAAATAAATTATATAAATCTGTATGTAAGAATTTTTAGAAAAAAAGTAATATGCTTGTTTGTTAAATCACAAATTAAGACTACTCTACTGTTACTGATTTAGCCAAATTTCTAGGCTTATCAATATCATAACCTTTTTTAAGAGCAGAGTAATAAGCAAGTTTTTGCAGTGGAATAGTCAAGAGGAATGGAAGCAAGTCATTATTTGTATTCTCAACTTCTATAGTTTCCCAAATATTTTCTGATACAACTTCATCTTTGCTTTTATTTGTTACCAATAATACCTTAGCTCCTCTAGCAATAACTTCCTGCATATTAGAAATTGTTTTTTTGTAATAATTATCTCTCGGGGCCAAAACAACTACTGGCATGCCCTCTTCTATTAATGCCAAAGGTCCATGTTTCATTTCTCCCGCTGGATATCCTTCAGCATGAACATATGAAAGTTCTTTAAGTTTTAATGCACCTTCTAAAGCTATTGGATATGAATATCCTCTTCCTAAAAACATTGAACCCTTAGCTTCATTAAATGTTGAGGATATTGCCTGGATATCATTATCATGAAGCAATGTTTTCTCTATTAAGCCAGGCAAATCTTTTAAATCTTTAATCTTTTCTTGATATTCTTTTTTTTCAATTTCATTTCTCATTGATCCAAGTTTTAAAGCTAAAATATATAAAACAAGTATTTGACCTAGAAATGCTTTTGTTGATGCAACTCCAATTTCAGGACCACAATGGATTGGTAAAACAAAATTAGAATCTCTTGCTATTGAACTTTCGATTACATTAACAACAGCGCATGTTTTCATGCTATTTTTGTTACATATATCTAAAGCTGCATATGTATCTGCTGTTTCCCCAGATTGTGAAACAAATATATATAAAGTGTCTTTTTTAAATCTATTT
This sequence comes from uncultured Pelagibacteraceae bacterium, assembly GCA_902558545.1. Classification (GTDB taxonomy): domain Bacteria; phylum Pseudomonadota; class Alphaproteobacteria; order Pelagibacterales; family Pelagibacteraceae; genus Pelagibacter. The sequence goes on from CACEEJ010000002.1 coordinate 8,802, forward strand.
TTTCTATATCTAAATTCTGACGCTATATCTATATTGACATCTAAATTTGTAAGTTCTTCAAACCAATATTTTGCCATTAAGCAAGAGTGATAAGCCGTTCCACATCCTATTAAGGTGATTGAATTAATCTCTTCTATTTTCCAAGGAAAATTAAAAATATTTATTTCTTTATTTACATTATCTACATATTCTTTAATTCCGGTTTTAATTGTTAGTGGTTGCTCTTCAATTTCTTTTGCCATGAAATGTTTAAAGTCACCTTTATCGTAATTTGCTTGATCAGATGATAGTTCTAATATTTTTTTATTAACTTTTTTTCCTTCTTCGTTGAAAAAAAGAACTTGATCTTTTTTAACAATGCAAAATTCACCATCATCAAGATAAGTAATTTTATTTGTCATAGATTTTAAAGCATAAGAATCTGATCCTAGATAGTTTTCATTTGGACCATAACCAACAGCTAAAGGTGACCCTCTTCTAGCACCAACTATTATGTCTGGTATATCTTTAAAAACTATTCCAAGAGCAAAACTACCGTGAAGTTGTTTTAAAGTTTTTGTGATGGCTTCTTCTAATTCTGAAGTCTTTAAATGTTCTGTTATTAGATGAACAATTACTTCTGTATCTGTCTGAGATTTAAAGGTATGACCTTTGTTAATTAAATGTTTTTTTAATATTGTAGAGTTTTCAATAATTCCATTATGAACTACAGATACGTTATGAGAAGAATGAGGATGAGCATTTAAACTATTTGGAATTCCATGAGTTGCCCACCTTACATGACCTATACCTATAGTTCCTCTTAAGTTTTTTAAATCAAAATTGTTTTCTAAGTTATCAACTCTTCCCTCTGATTTTACTTCATTGATTTCACCATCTGAAAGTGTGGCTATTCCTGCTGAGTCATATCCTCTGTACTCTAATTTTTTTAGTGAATTAATTATATTTGCAGAAACAGGTTTGTTACTTGATATTCCAATAATTCCACACATAAATTATTTTTTCTTTCTTTTGTAATTCTTAATTTCTAATTGTGGCGATCTTGTAAGTGCTAAAGATTTTTTTTTAACGTTCTTAGTAATTACTGATCCAGCTCCAACAATACTATCTTTATTTATAGTAATTGGAGCAACTAAAGAAGAGTTTGAACCTATAAATACTTTATCTTGAATTTTTGTCTTATTTTTATTTATCCCATCATAATTACAAGTAATTGTGCCTGCTCCAATATTTACTAATTTTCCAATTTGAGCATCCCCAACATAAGACAAATGGTTAACTTTAGATTTATTTCCTAAAGTACTTTTTTTAATCTCCACAAAATTTCCTACTTTGGATCCTGATTTTAAAATTGTACCAGGTCTAATTCTAGCATATGGACCAATCTCAACTTTATTTTCAATTTTACAATTTTCTAAATGTGAAAAAGATTTTACAATCACACTATTCCCAATTTTGACCTTAGGGCCAATAACCACATAAGGTTCTATAGTTACGTTATTTCCAATTTTTGTATCTTTTGAAAAAAAAATAGTTTCAGGACCTATCATCTTTACGCCTAACTTTATAAATTTTTCTCTAAGTTTTTTTTGATTTAAAACTTCCATTTAGGATTGATTTACATTAAGTATATAAATTGATTAATTCACAATTTATTTCTTTAAAATACTTTTTAAATGAAACAAAAATTTACAATTTTATTTGATTTAGATGGTACATTAGTGGATACAGCCCCAGATTTAATCCGCGCACATAACCATGTAATGAAAAAATTTGGTTATCCTACAAAAACTTTAGGTGAATTAAAAAATGCTGTTGGCAAAGGAGCAAAAGCCATGATGGCAAAGGCTAATGGTCAGTGGAAATGGTTTGATGAAAAAATTCAAAATGAAATGACTGACGAATTTTTATCTTATTATGGAAAAAATATTTTACATGAAAGTAAATTAATCAAAGGTGTAAAGGAATTTTTAAATTGGTGTAAAAATGAAAATATTTCTATGGCAGTATGTACTAATAAAACTGAACACTTAGCGGTTGATCTTTTAAAAAAAATTGGAATCTATGATTATTTTGAATATGTTGCAGGTTATAATACTTTTGAATATTGCAAACCAGATCCTCGACATTTAACAACTACTATAGAAATATTAGATGGTGATAAAAATAAATCATTGATGATTGGTGACAGTGAAACAGATGCTAATGCTGCTAAGGCCGCTGAAATTCCAATAATTTTACTAAAATATGGATATACAGAAAAAAGATCTGAAGAAATTTATCATAATCACATAATAAAAGACTTTGTAGGTATTGAGAAAATAATAACTGAATATCTTTAATATTGATTAATTTATTTTAACTATTAAAACAAATTCACAAATTAGGAGTTATTTTGTTATTACATACAGTTAAAGTATATCCGTCAAAAATTAATCTTCCAAAGAAAAAACAACTAGCATGGAAGATAGCTGAGATAGCAAGTGATAATGCAAAATTAAATAAAGATGCTATTGAAATGGTTATTAATAGAATTATTGACAATGCTTCTGTTGCGATAGCCTCTTTAAACAGAAAACCAGTAATTTCATCTAGAGAAATGGCTTTAAAACATTCTAGAAAAAATGGTGCTACTATATTTGGAGTAAATTCTAAATTAAAATTTGATTGTGAATGGGCGGCGTGGTCAAATGGGACAGCTGTTAGAGAATTAGATTTTCATGACACTTTTTTAGCTGCAGATTATAGCCATCCTGGCGATAACATACCTCCGCTTATAAGTGTTGCACAACAAAATAAAAAAAATGGATTGGATTTACTAAGAGGAATAATTACAGCATACGAAGTTCAAGTAAATTTAGTGAAAGGAATCTGTTTACATAAGCATAAAGTTGATCACATTGCTCACTTGGGTCCAAGTGTAGCAGCTGGATTAGGAACAATGTTGAAACTAAATGCCGAAACTATTTATCAGTCTGTTCAACAGGCACTACATACAACAATTTCTACAAGACAATCAAGAAAAGGAGAAATTTCAAGTTGGAAAGCTTATGCTCCAGCGCATGCAGGTAAACTTGCCATAGAAGCCGTAGATAGAGCTATGAGAGGTGAAGGAGCTCCTAGTCCAATTTATGAGGGTGAAGATAGTGTTATAGCAAGGATACTAGATGGTAAAAAAGCAAACTACAAAGTCCCATTGCCAAAAAAAGATGAAAGTAAAAAAGCTATTTTAGAGACATATACAAAAGAATATTCTGCAGAATATCAATCACAAGCATTAATTGATCTAGCTAAAAAATTAAAAACAAAAATCCCTAATTTAAAACTTATTAAAAAAATTGATATATTTACAAGCCACCACACACATTATGTTATTGGTACAGGTGCTAATGACCCTCAAAAAATGGATCCTAATGCCAGCAGAGAGACATTAGATCATTCTATAATGTACATCTTTGCCGTTGCACTTGAAGATGGAGATTGGCATCATGTCAAATCTTATACAAAAGCTAGAGCTAGTAGAAAAAGTACAATCAAAATTTGGAGATCGATAAAAACATATGAAGACAAAAAATGGACAAAAAAATATCACGACCCAAATCCAAAAAATAAATCTTTTGGAGCCAAAGTAGTTGTAACGCTTAACAATGGAAAAAAAATCACTGAAGAATTAGACAAAGCAGATGCACATCCATATGGAGCAAGACCATTTAAGAGAGAAAATTATATAAATAAATTTTTAACTTTGACCCAAGACATTTTGGATAAAAAAGAAAGCAATCGTTTTTTAAAAACAGTACAAAATTTAAGAAATTTAAAATCAGGTCAACTTCATAAATTGAATATTGAAGTAAAAAGAAATAAATTAAAACGAAATAATAAAAAAGGAATTTTTTAATGCACTTTGTAGAAAAAGAACCAAGTCAAAAAAGATTAGATTTTGATCAAAAATTAAAATCAAATAAAATATTAAGAGTTCCAGGTGCATACAATCCTTTGACAGCAAAACTTATAGAAGAAATTGGATATGATGCTGTTTATGTATCCGGTGGAGTAATGGCTAATGATCTTGGTTTTCCCGATATTGGCTTAACAACTCTACAAGATGTTAGCACAAGATCTTATCTAATTTCGAGAGTAACTAATCTTCCAACAATAGTTGATATCGATACAGGATTTAAATCCTGTAAAGAAACCATAGAAACATTTGAAGAATTCGGAATAACAGGAGTTCATTTAGAGGATCAAATTGAGAGAAAAAGATGTGGGCATCTTGATAATAAAGAACTTATTTCAACAGATGCGATGGTTAAAAAAATTAAAGAATGTGTTGCAGCTAAAAAAGATCAAAATTTTAAAATTATTGCACGTTCAGATGCTAAAAGCGTTGAAGGTCTCGATAAAATGATTGATAGATGTAAGGCCTATATTGATGCTGGTGCTGAAATAATATTTCCAGAAGCTCTTCAAGATGAAAAAGATTTTGAAAAAGTTCGTAAAGAATTGTCTAGTTACTTGTTAGCTAATATGACTGAATTTGGTAAATCGAAATTATTTAATTACAAAGAATTAGAAAATTTTGGATATAATATTGTGATTTATCCTGTAACTACACAACGATTGGCTATGAAAAATGTGGAAGATGGATTAAGAGACATTTATGCAAATGGACATCAAAATAATATTATAGATAAAATGCAAACTAGGAAAAGGCTTTATGAATTAGTTGATTACGAAAAATACAATTCATTGGATGAAAAAATTTATAATTTTAGTACAGAAGGACATGAATAATGAGTGATGATATTAAAAAAGGCTTACTAGGTATTGTTGTTGATGAAACTGAAGTTTCAAAAGTAATGCCAGAAATAAATTCTCTTACTTATAGAGGTTATGCTGCTCAAGATTTATGTGAATATTGTAGATTTGAGGAGGTTGCATATCTAATCCTTAACAAAGATCTTCCAAATACTATTCAACTTAGAAAATTTGAAAAAGAAGAGAGAAATAACAGAGAATTAACTAAAAATTTATACGAAATAATAAAACACATGCCAAAGAAATCCCATCCTATGGATGTAGCAAGAACTGCAGTAAGTGTGATGGGTTTAGAAGACAAAGAAACTACAGACTCTAGCCCTGAGGCAAATATGAGAAAAGCTCTAAGAATTTTTGCAAAAACTCCAACTGCTTTAGCTGCTTTTTATAGAATTAGAAAAGGTAAAAAAATAATTAAACCTAAAAAAACATTAACGTTTGCTGAAAACTTTTTTTATATGTGTTTTGGTAAAGTTCCACAAAAAGAGATAGTTAAAGCATTTGATGTGTCTTTAATTTTATATGCTGAACATAGTTTTAATGTTTCAACATTTACTGCAAGAACAATCACTAGTAGTTTGTCTGATATTCATGGCGCAATCACAGGAGCTATTGCTAGTTTAAAAGGCCCACTTCATGGTGGTGCAAATGAAGAAGTAATGCATATGATGAACAAAATCCAAAAACCAGAAAATGCACTTAAATGGATTAATAATGCTTTAAGGAATAAAGAAGTAGTTATGGGGTTTGGTCACAGAGTTTACAAATCAGGAGATTCAAGAGTCCCTACAATGAGAGAATATTTTGGAAAAGTTGCCAAAATCAAGAAAGATAAAAAATTTGAGAAAATTTATGACATTGTTGAAAAGGTTATGATTAAAGAAAAAAATATCTACCCTAATGTAGATTATCCTACAGGGCCAACTTACCATCTAATGGGTTTTGATACTGATTTCTTTACACCAATATTTGTAATTTCAAGAATAACAGGTTGGTCTGCTCATATAATGGAACAACACGCAGCCAATAAACTTATTAGACCATTAGCTAGTTACAAGGGTAATAAACATAGAAAAGTAATGGAATTAAATCAGAGATAATTCAGTTTTTCTCTATTTTTGCAAATCTACCATTAGATATTATTGAAGACTTAAAATTGTACTTTTCTATAAATTCATCTATTGCTTTTTTAACTCCAGGTGCATAACTTAAATCATAGTCATCACACAAAACTACTCCATTATTTAAAATAACTTTTTTACAACTCTCTAAATCATTTTTAACAGTATTGTATTCATGACCACCGTCTAAAAATACATAATCTATTTTTTTCATGTCAATTTTATTTAAAATGTAATTAGAATTTCCTTTTATCAAATGAATGTTGTCTTTAAATTTATTTAATAATTCTTTAACAGCTACTAAGCTATAAGGATTTTGTCTTTTTATATATTTAAAATAAATTGTTTTTAATGGATTTGAGAATTTTGTGTTTGGAATTATTTCATTCTTATTTTCATCATTTTCCTCAAATATGTCTAAACCGATATATTTAAACTCTTTTCCATGAATATTGTAAAGCAACTCACATACATTTCTTGCTGTGACACCATGAAAAACACCTACTTCAAGAAATGTTTTTGGTTTTTTTTTATTAATTTCATTTAAAAAAAGTTCTCCAACACCTGCTTGCTTTAGACTAGTTTTGCGGAAATACTTTTTGTACTTCAATTAACTAAATGCTTCTGCCCAAGTGCCTTGGGTCGATGCTTTAGAATACTCTGTTGCACGACCTTCGAAGAAATTCATATGCTCAACTGCATTAAGCATCGTATCTAACCATGTTAAAGGATTTTTTTGAATGTCATAAATTGGTTCTAATCCTAATTGATCAAGTCTTCTATTAGCGATAAATCTAATATAATCTTTTACCTCTTGCGCTGTTAAACCTTCCATTGGACCCATTTCAAAAGCTAAATCTATAAAAGCATCCTCATGTTCAACAATAATTCTACAAGCCTCATAAAGTTCTTTTTTTAATTTTGGGGTCCAGATTTCAGGATTTTCTTTTATAAACTCTTTAAAAATTCTAATCATAGAATTACAATGAAGAGTTTCATCTCTTACAGACCAAGTAACTATCTGTCCCATACCTTTCATTTTATTATGTCTTGGAAAATTTAATAAAATAGCAAAACTTGCAAATAACTGTAATCCTTCTGTGAAAGCACTAAACACAGCAACTGTTTTTGCAATATCCTCTTTTGAATTTACATTAAAACCTTGCATGTAATCATATTTATCTTTCATCTCTTTATATTTCATGAAAGCTGAATATTCCGACTCAGGCATGCCTATTGTATCAAGCAAATGAGAGTAGGCAGCAACGTGTACTGTCTCCATTGCGGCAAAAGCTGTCATCATCATTAAAACTTCTGTAGGTTTAAAAACTGTTGTATAATGTCTTAAGTAACAATTATTCACCTCAACATCAGCTTGAGTAAAGAATCTAAAAATTTGTGTAAGTAAGTTTTTCTCTGGTTGAGATAAATTTTTTTGCCAATCTCTTACATCATCTCCAAGAGGAACTTCTTCGGGCAACCAGTGAATTCGTTGTTGAGTTAACCAGGCATCGTAGCACCATGGATATCTAAAAGGTTTATAAACAGGGTTTTCAACTAGCAATCCCATTTTTTTTGGTTGGATAATTTCTTTATTAATCTTCTCTGCTACTGACATGATAGGCACTCCTCGTATTCTGGTTCTTCGTTAGTTGGTTGATTTTTAGATTTATAAACATTGGCTGTAATATCAGTTGATTTAGCGTCATTAATATTTTCAGCACGTTGAATTGATTTTGATCTACAATAATAAAGGCTCTTTAAGCCTTTCTTCCAAGCATCAAAATGAATTTTATGTAATTCTTTTTTATGAACATCGGCTGGTAAAAATAAGTTAACTGATTGTGCTTGAGATATGAATGGGGTTCTGTCCCCACTTAATTCAATTATCCAATTTTGATTAAGCTCAAAAGCTGTTTTAAAGACATCTTTTTCTAGATCAGTTAAGAAATCTAAATGATTAACAGATCCTTGGTTTGTAGTAATAGTAGACCAAGTTTCATCGTCGTTTTTACCATGACTTTGCAATATTTCTTCTAAATATCTATTTCTAACATTAAAAGATCCTGAAAGAGTTTTGTGTGTATAGCTATTAGCAGCAATTGGCTCTACTCCAGGTGAAGCACCTCCACAAATAATTGAGATTGAAGCAGTTGGGGCGATCGCTGTCTTGTTGGAAAATCTTTCTTTATAACCATACTCTGCTGCATCTGGACATGCCCCTCTCTCTTCAGCCAAATCTTTAGAAGCTTGATTAACTTTTTCATGAATATTTTTAAATATTTTTTTATTCCATGACTTTGCCATTACAGACTCAAGTGGAATTCTATTTTTTTGTAAAAAAGAATGAAAGCCCATTACACCCAATCCAACACTTCTTTCTCTTTCTGCAGAATATTTTGCATCTTTAAATTGATCTGGTGCTTTATTAATGAAATCAGATAAAACGTTATCTAAAAATCTCATAACATCACTAATCATGTCTGGATCATCTTTCCATTCATCATATTTTTCTAAATTTAACGAAGACAAACAACATACTGCGGTTCTATCTCTTCCATCTTTATCAATTCCTGTTGGTAAAGTTATTTCGCTACATAAGTTAGAAGTTTTAACAGTTAGATTTGCTAACTTGTGATGTTGAGGAATTTGTCTGTTAACAGTATCAATGTAAATTATATATGGCTCACCTGTTTCAATTCTTGCAGTTAACAATCTTATCCATAAATTTCTTGCTGAAATAGTTTGTTGAACGCTACCATCAGCAGGACTTTTTAAGGCCCATTGTTCATCTGTTTCTATAGCTCTCATAAACGCGTCTGAGATTAAAACACCATGATGTAAATTTAATGCTTTTCTATTTGGATCACCACCAGTAGGTCTTCTCATTTCAATAAACTCTTCTATCTCAGGATGATCTATTGGAAGATAGCATGCTGCAGAACCTCTTCTTAATGATCCTTGGCTGATAGCCATTGTTAAAGAATCCATAACTTTTATAAAAGGAATTATTCCAGAAGTTTTTCCAACTCTTCCTATTTTTTCACCTATAGATCTTAGGTTGCCCCAGTAACTTCCAATTCCTCCACCCTTCGCTGCTAACCAAACATTCTCGCTCCATAAATCAAGAATACCTCCTAAGCTATCAGATGCTTCATTTAAAAAACATGAAATAGGTAATCCTCTTTTTGTGCCACCATTTGATAATACTGGTGTTGCTGGCATGAACCAAAGGTTGCTAATGTAATTATAAATTCTTTGAGCATGTAAATTATCATCTGCATAAGTACTTGCTACTCTTGCAAATAAATCTTGATAAGATTCGTTCAAACCTAAGTATCTGTCTTTTAAAGTTGCTTTACCAAAGTCTGTAAGATTTGCATCTTTTGAACGATCAATTTTAATTATGATACCTTTGTCGTTTTGAAATAATTCTGTTTCGTGATTTAAGGAAAAAAGGTCAGGCTTATTTATTCTAGAAACTTCTTTAACATCAGGGCTGTATTCAGAGACAGCTTTTTTGAGGGCCTGAGAAAGAATCTTATTCATAAAAGTTTAATATATTTTGTTATTAGTACGAAAACAACTATATGTTGTAGGCGTTTGCTGTAAATATACTATATAAACATTTTAACAACAGAACATTTATAGAATGCGACAATATGATAATCAACAAAAAAATTAAATTTTTTCCAAGAAATTAACATAAAAAGAGTAAGTAATTGTCTCATGAATCAAAAGATAAAAATAGATCCATACGGTTTCAGAGAATATGACGCTCGATGGTTGTACGAGAAAGACATCAATTTAGCTGGAATAGAGAATCTTGGCAAAGGTCTAGGAACACAAATAAAAAATCATCTTAAAAAAGAAAATCCAAGAATCGTTGTTGGTCATGATTACCGATCTTATAGCAAAGAAATAAAAGGAGCTCTAAAAAAAGGATTAAAATCTACAGGATGTAATATCGAGGACGTGGGTCTATCATTGTCTCCAATGGTTTATTTTGCTCAATTTAATTTAGATGCAGATGCAGTTGCAATGGTTACAGCAAGTCATAATGAAAATGGTTGGACTGGTGTAAAAATGGGAATCAAAAAAGGGCTAACTCATGCACCGGAAGAAATGAAAGAATTAAAAGATATTACCTTAAATGAAAAGTACACAAAAGGCGAAGGTAGTGAAAAACAGATAAAAGATTTTGATAAAATTTATAAAGATGACTTAATTAGTAAAAATAAAATTAAGAAAAAAATTAAAGCTGTGGTAGCTTGTGGGAATGGAACAGCAGGCGTTTTTGCTCCAGATATTCTAAAAGGTATTGGATGTGAAGTAATAGAGTTAGACTGTAACCTGGATTGGAATTTTCCTAAATACAATCCAAATCCTGAGGATTTAGAAATGCTTCATGAAATAGCAAAAGAAGTAAAAGAAAACAATGCTGATATAGGGTTCGGATTTGATGGTGATGGAGATAGGGTCGGTATTATTGACGATAATGGTAATGAAATATTTTCAGATAAAATTGGTCTTCTAATTGCTAGAAATTTATCAGGTAAACATAAAAATTCTAAATTTGTAGTAGATGTAAAATCAACGGGTTTATACTCAAAAGATAAAATCTTATTAGAAAACAATTGTGAAACAATTTATTGGAAAACAGGTCATTCTCACATTAAAAGGAAAGTAAACACTGAAAAAGCTTTAGCTGGATTTGAAAAAAGTGGACATTTCTTTTTTAATCAACCTTTAGGATATGGTTATGATGATGGAATTAACTCAGCAATTCAAGTATGTCACTTATTAGATAATCAAAATAAAAAAATGAGTGATATTATTAATGAATTACCCAGTACATTTCAAACACCAACAATGGCACCATTCTGTAAAGATGAAGAAAAATATTTAGTTGTTGAGGATTTAGTTCAGCAAATTAAAAATTTAAAAGAAAAAAAAACTGAAATAGATAGCCAAGTTATTAATGAAATTTTGACTGTTAATGGTGTTAGGTTTTCATTCGAAGATGGTTCTTGGGGACTTATAAGAGCTTCTTCAAACAAACCATCTTTAGTGATTGTCACTGAAAGCCCAACATCAGATGAAAGAAAGAAAAAAATCTTTGATTTTATTGACGATTTGTTAAAAAAAACAGGTAAGGTCGGAGAATATGATCAGAAAATTTAATTTTTTAAATTATCTTCATCGGTTTTAGTTTCTAAATTATCTACCTCAGTTTTAGTTTCTAAATTGTCACCGTTCTGATTATTCTCTTGTTTAGGAAGATCATCACTATAAAATCTTCTGACAAGCTCCTCTTCTTTAAGCCTTTGTTCCTCATCAAATTTTTTCTCCCATTCTTTCATTCGCCTATTTTCCTCTTCGATTCTCTCTTTTTGAGCTATTTCAGCTAATCGGGTTCTTTCGTTTTCCTCCTCAATTCTTTTTTGTCTTTCCTCCTCTATTTTCAATTCTCTTTCTCTTTGACGCCTTTCATTTTCTTTGTTTACTCTCTCACGTTCAGCTTCTTTGAGTTCTTTTTCTTTATTTCTTAATTCCTCTTCCTTGGCTCTTTGCTCAGCTTCTTCTTTTAAAATCTGTCTTTGAATTTCTTGTTGTCTATCAGTTTCAAGATCTCTTAATCTTTCTTCCATTTCTTTAAGTTTTTCTTGCTCATATTTAAGCTTCCTAGCTGCCTCTCTTAATCTTTGTTCTTCCTCAAGTCTATTTTTTCTTTCTATTTCTTTTAATCTTATTTTTTCTTGTCTTTCTTTTTCTTGTTCATCTCTTCTCTTTTGAGCTTCAATTTCTTTATTTTTTATTTCTTCCTCTTTAATTTTAATTCTTTCTTCTCTAATTCTTTGTCTGTCTAACATTTTTAGCCTTAAATCTTCTTGCTTAAGCTTTCTTGCTTCCTCTCTAAGTTTTCTTGTTTCTTCGTCTTTAATTTTTTTCTGTTCTATTTTAATTCTCTGAGCTTCTATTTTTTGTCTTTTCTCTTCATTCTTTTTTTCTTGCTTTTCATTTTCAATGATTAATTTTTTTTGAAAAAGAAGTTTCTTTCTTTCTTCTTTTAATTCATCTTGTTTAGCTTTTTTCGCTAATTTTTTTTCTAAAATTAATTCCCTTTTTTTTTCTTTTTCTAATTGTTTTTGTAAAGCTAGATCTTTTTTAGCTTTGTTTTTTTTAAAATCTTTTAAAATTGAGGAAAACTTATTTTTAGTTTTATCTATTGGGTCAAATAAATTTTTTTTAATATTTTTATTAATGTTTTTTATTGAAACCATTTTTAAAAGTATCAATTAGAACAATAACACTAAATATTATGTGTGGCTAATTTGAGTTTTTATTTTAAGACTAAATACAACTTATGATTGTCTTATTTTAAATTAGTTAATAAAAAGCATTTTCAACTAATAAGTGTTCATAGATATTTAAAGAATCACTTAATTTGGATTTGTGAGGTGATGGAGGGAGACTGAAGTCACCTCTTTTTTTTTACTATTTATAATTTTAAGTATTCGTAAAAAAATTTAATAGACACTGCTAGAAGAAAAATTCCAAAAAACTTACTAATTTTATTCTTATCAATACTATGAACTGTTTTAGCTCCTATCCGAGCCATGAAAGTTGTAATTGGTATGAAAATTAAAAAAGCAGGCAGATTTATAAAACCAATACTTAGTGGAAGACTAGAATTTAAATAACTTCCTGAAATTAAAAAACCTATTGCTCCAAATAAAGCAATTAAAAATCCTATAGCAGCTGCACTTCCTATTGCTTTATTTATTGAATAACCAAAAAACTTAAGTATAGGTACATTCATTACAGCTCCTCCTATACCCATAGGAGCAGATATAAACCCAACTAGAAAACCAAGAATTACTTTTAGATGTAATTTCATTTTAACAATTATGTTTTGTTCCTTTTCTTTTATTAACAATAAATAAATTCCTAAAAATAAGATCATTATAGAAAAAAATAAAACTAAGGATTTAGTTTTTAAAGAAGCTGCAAAAGCAGTACCAACAACAACTCCTAGCACAACAAACAGACCGTAATTCTTAACAATATCAAAATCAACTGCTTTAAATTTATGATGTGTTAAAACTGAAACTGTAGATGTTGGTATTATAATTGCAAAAGAAGTTCCAACAGCAAGGTGCATAACATATTGAGGATCAATTTCTAAAGAACCAAAAATAAAATATAAAAAGGGAACAGTTATCAACCCTCCTCCAATACCAAATAATCCAGCAACAAAACCAACTGGTATAGCTGTTAAAGCCATTAATAAAACAATATAACTGTATTCGTTTGTTAAAATTGAATTAAGCAGACTGCCCTACTCCAGTATCTACATTATTGAATTTAATTTTATCCATAATGTGATCAATTTTTTTTACATCAGCATCTCTTACACACATGTTTTCACTTAAATATCTTTTCCAATAACTTGCACCTGTTTGACCATGAAATAGGCCAAGAGTGTGTCTCATGATTTGATTTAATCTTGTTCCTTTTTTTAATTCTTCTTTAACATAAGGAATGAGTTGTTTAATTACATCTTGTCTACTTGGAACATCATCATTATTAAATATTTCTCTTTCAATATCAGCAAGTAAATAAGGTGTATGATATGCGGCTCTTCCAATCATTACACCATCAGTTTTTTCTAAAAGAGGTCTTATTTCATCCACTGAACTTATTCCTCCATTTATTATTATTTCTTCATTAGGAAAATCCTCTTTTAATTTATATACATATTCGTATTTTAAAGGTGGAATATTTAAATTTTGCTTAGGTGTAAATTTACCCAACATTGCTTTTCTTGCATGAATGATAAAAGTTTTAACTCCAGTTGCTTTTAGGGTAGATATAAAACTATGTAAATTTTCATAATCTTCCACATCATCGTAACCAATTCTTGTTTTTATAGTTACTGGAAGTTTTGTAACCGATTGCATTTTACTTAAACAATCCGCCACCAAATTTGGTTCTTTCATTAAACAAACACCAAATCTATTTTTTTCTACTTTTTTACTAGGACAACCTAAGTTTAGATTAATCTCATCATAGCCAAAATCTTCACCTACTTTAGTGGCTTCAGCTAAAAGTTTTTGAGAAGAACCTCCTAATTGAAGTGCTACAGGTTTCTCATTTATATTGAATTCTAATAACTTTTTCTTATCTCCTCTATTTATCGCTTCATCGACTACCATCTCAGTATAAAGAAGAGTGTTTTTAGATATTAATCTAAGAAAATATCGTTCATGACGATCTGTGCAATCCATCATAGGAGCAACTGATACTTTCCTATTCATGGTATAACTTTATATTATTTTTTTATGAGTTTGAAGCTTCAGTGTCGTCTGAAGATACGTCTGCTTCTTGGTTTTCTGATTCTGATACTTCATCTAAAGAAACTTCTCCTTGCTCATTCATAGTTTCTTCTCCAACTGAATTATCAACTTCCGCTGTAGCTGTTTCAGATAGCTCAGCTAAATCTTCTTTAGTTACTTGAATTTTTTCTGGAGTTTTTCTTGCTCTTTTAGATGGTAAAATTGGTGTACCACTTTTTGAAATTTCACCTTTATATAAATTTTCAAAATCATCACCTATTTCTTCGTCATCCTCTGCACTATCATCAACTTGTTCAACATGTTTTCTAAGTTTGTAAACAGCACTATCAGTTAAATCTGAAACTTTAATTTTTTCCTCTGCAATTTCTCTTAATGAAATAACCGTATTTTTATCGTTATCTCTATCAATTGTTGGTTCTATTCCTGCATTTAATTGAGTAGCTCTTTCTTTAGCAACTAGTACTAATTCGTAAGGGCTCTCTACTTTATCTATACAGTCTTCTACGGTTACTCTTGCCATGCGCAGTATCTACACAGTGAGTCTTTAAAAATCAAGGGCTATTTTATAAATAATGAGGATTTAGCTTATTTTTAACCAAATAAAGAAGGATAATTGAGCCAAAGATGTAGGCTCCTGAAACAACAGCTATATGTTCAATTGAGAAACCAATATCAATCAAAAATCCAAATAAAGCTGTACCAAAAGCAGTTGAAAATACCATTAGTGCAGTTGTTAAGGCCTTTATAGATCCAATATATTTAACACCATAAATCTCAGCCCATGTTGAAGAACCAAGAACATTTGCCAGGCCATTAGTTACTCCAAGTAAACCAAAAAATACAAAAGATGATAATGGTGCATTAAAATAGTAAAGAACCACGGTTGAAAAAAAAAGTGGAACATTCATATAAATTAACAATTTTCTACTTGAAAATTTATCAATTAGAAAACCTGATATAAAAAGAGTAATCACAGATAAAATTGAGTAAGCCATAAATGATTGTGCAATCACATAAGGTCCCCATTCTTTAGAAGATGATATAAACGACTGATAAACAAAAGATCCTGTCGCTATCCACGGCATAGCTAACATCGTCATACAGATAATGTAAAATCTATAATCTTTTAAAACTTCAATTCTTTTCCATTGTTTAATTTCTTTATTATTCTCTTCTATTTTAGATTCTTCTCTAGTATCAAGCTTAACTTCTTTAACTAAAAGAAAAGTTGCAGCAGGCAAAACAAGTATAACTAAAATAGAAATTGAAACCCAAATATCTCTCCATTCTATAAAAGTTAATAAGAAAACAATTAAAACTGGCATAACAAATTCAGCTAGTGACAATCCTAACCAACCTGTACTCAAAGCCCTACCTCTATTTTTTTCAAAAAAACGAGATATGGTTGTTGTAGCTGTGTGACTTGACAATCCTTGTCCAGCTAAACGCATTAAAAATATTCCTACAAATAAAAAAATGACTGATGAAATTTTTGAAAATATAAAACAGGAAGCTGATAAAAAAATTATTACATAAGATGCAAACTTTAATATGTTTACGTCATCAATTTTTTTTCCAATCCAAACTAAAACGATACTACTTAGTAAAGTAGCTGATGCATAAATTGAGCCAAATTGTCCATGTGTAATTGATAAGGCTTCTCTTATACTAGAATTAAATAGGCCAAGAAAAAAACTCTGTCCAAAACTTGAAAAAAATGTAAAGATAAAACCAAATACAATTACTTTTAAACTTAAACTTTTAAACATAGAAAAAAAATTATGACTTGTAATGTTGCTTTCATAGGTCTTGGGGTTATGGGCTACCCAATGGCAGGATATATATCAAAAGCCGGGCACAATGTAACTGTTTTTAATAGAACAAAATCTAAAGCTGAAAAATGGATTAGTGAATATAAAGGTAAAATGGCCAATACACCTGCTGAGGCTGCAGATGGTGCTGATTTCATTTTTACATGTGTTGGTAATGACGATGATTTAAGAGAAGTAGCAACTGGGGAAAATGGATTATTTAACACAGCAAAAGCTGGGTCTATATTTGTTGATAACTCAACTGTATCTGCAGAAGTATCAAGAGAATTAAATAAAAAAGCAAATGATAAAGGATTTAGTTTTTTAGATGCTCCTATTTCAGGAGGGCAAGCTGGCGCTGAAGGCGGAATACTTACTGTAATGGTTGGCGGTGATGAAGAAGTGTTTAAAAAGGCTGAACCTGTAATTGATTGTTACAGTAAAAAAGTTAAATTAATTGGTCCTTGCGGAAGTGGTCAGTTAACAAAAATGATGAACCAAATGTGTATTGCTGGAACAGTCCAAGGTTTATCTGAAGCAATTAATTTTGGAATAAATGCCGGTTTAGATATGGATAAAGTTATGGAAACTATATCTAAAGGTGCAGCACAATCTTGGCAGATGGAAAATAGATACCGAACTATGACAGATGATAAGTTTGATTATGGTTTTGCTATTGATTGGATGAGGAAAGATTTAAAAATTGCAATCGAGGAAGCAAAAAAAAATGGTTCACCTGTTCCTATAACAGAAATTATTGATAGTTATTATGCTGAGGTTCAAGAAATGGGTGGAAATCGTTGGGATAGCTCAGGTTTGATTGCTAGATTAAAAAAGAAAAAATAATATTTGTGACGGATACAGTTCCTTATTACGAGGACTTTACAGAGATCAAAAAGAAAATTTGGTCAATGCTCGATAATGCAGTTAAAGATAGAAGTTCTCCTTTTAGAATACCAGTATTTATTTGTGGAAATCAATCTGATCTAGATGGAAGAATTGTTGTTCTAAGAAAATCTGATCAATCAAATAATCTTGTCCAATATCATAGTGATATCAGGTCAGATAAAATTGAAAAATTGAAAGCGAATAAAAACGCTGCAATGTTGTTTTATGACAAAGATGAAAAAATACAGGTAAGATTAAAAGTTGAATGTACAGTTAATCACAATAATGATGTAACAAAAGAATCTTGGTCTAAAACCCAACATATTAGTAGAAAATGTTATTTAGTAGATAATGGTCCAGGAACTGAGTCAGATATACCAACCTCTGGACTAAAACCAGAATTAGATAATTTTGATTATACTAAAGAACAAAGTGAGGAAGGTTACAAAAACTTTACTGTCATTCAGTGCAAAATTAAATCTATGGAATGGCTTTACTTAGCAGCCAAAGGTCATCGAAGAGCAAAGTTTAATTTAGAGAATAAAAAAGATATCTGGTTAGTTCCATAGATGGTTACTGGATATATATTTACAGCATTTCTTATAATTTTAGGATTAGCTGTAATGAGATTTGGGAGTATTCATTTTAAAAAATTTAAAGAGGGTAAAACCAAAATTAAATCTAAGTTAAGTGGGCAATTACCTTTCTTAATTTTATTTATAGCAATAATTGGATTGATCATTTATTCGGTGAACGATCTATTATTTAACTAAACCAATTATTCTTTCAAATACCTTTAATAATTATATTTGTACCTTCGGAATTATCTAATCTTATTTGTTTTATTGGTTTATACTCTTCAGAATTGTACCATTCTAACGCTTTTTCATAAGAGGAAAATTTTAAAATAATAATTCTAGGAAATTTTGTTTCTCCATCAAAAATTTGAAATTCACCAGCTCTAACTAAAAATTCTCCACCAAATTTTTTTACAAGTGGAGTAACTTTTTCAACATATTCTTTATAATTTTCAGGATTAGTTACTTTTAATTGAGCTATTACGTAGCCTGCTGGCATTTTTTTTCTCATTTAACTTTTGATGCTATAAAATCTAATATTTGGGGATAATAAGAATCGAAACACTCTCGATATAACATATTGTGACCTTTAGCTTTTTTCATCATCGCTTTTTTTTCTTTTTTATCTACTGGAATAAATTTTTTTGCACTGGTGAGTTTCTTTTTTCCCTCTGGCCAAACTTCTTCCCATCCACCATGCATTCTTGGCAAGTTTTCACAAAGCTTTCCATTGACTGATATTTCCTTACCATCTTTTGCATTATGACCTGGTAATTTAATCATTTCGGCACCAGGTATATCACCAATCCATTTTAAATCTTGGTAACTTGCTTTCCAATCTTCACCTCCATCGACTGGGCTTGAATAAATTATTGCATCAAGCTTTTTAAAAGTTTTCATTTCATCAATTAATATTTTTCTCACAGGTCCATTTGGCTTTCTATCCCAACAATTAGGCATATAAGAAATTGCAGCATTAAATGCATCGGGATATTTACCTTCTAGTCTTAATGCATTCCATCCTCCACAAGAATGGCCTGATAAAAATATTTGATCTCGAGGGGTACCTTTATCTGCAAAGTAATTAATAATTTCTATAGTTCTTTTTTCCCTTAAATAGGTTGGGAAATCATTTAATACACACTCATGCCATTCTTTATGCCACGCGCCCTTTAACTTCCACCCACAAGCATATCCAATTTCTTTACCTTTATAAGGATCATTTTTTTTATCTATCAAACTTCCATTCATCCATAATACAATTTCTTTTCCGTTTATTTTTTTTCCTGAAAGTTGAGGTGCCATAAGTTTTGCTAAATAAAGATCCCAGCCTGGGCCCCAACCTTTATTCCATCCCCAACCACCGTGATTATATATAACGATAATTTTATCCTTTGGATTATCTATATCTCTACCTTTTATAATTTTAAGTTTTTTACCTTCGTGCCAAACAAATGCATCAAAATTTTTAGGTTTTTCATAGTTAGATGATTTAAATAATAAATATTCAATTTCTTTTGCAAATGAAATGTTAATAAGTATTAAATTAAAAAATATTATTAGTGTTAAAAATTTTCTCATTAAAATATTGATTTTGAATATTTTTTCCAATTGTCTTGATAGTGTTTTGTGTTTTCTAAGACTGCTTTCTTTTCTTCTTCTGTGACTTCTCTAATAACTTTACCTGGTGAACCTACAACTAGAGAGTTATCAGGAATAACTTTATTTTCTGTAATTAAGGCCTTAGCTCCGATAATACAATTTTTTCCAATATTAGCTTTATTTAAGATAACAGCTCCAATTCCAATTAAACTGTTATCTCCAATCGTACATCCATGAAGCATAACTAAATGACCAACGGTAACATTTTTTCCTACCTTTAAAGGGCATCCAGGATCTGTGTGTAACACACTTCCATCTTGCACATTGGATCCTTCACCAATATGAATATTTTCAATATCTCCTCTAAGCACTGCATTAAACCAAATACTTGTATTTTTTTCTAAAGTAACATCCCCTATTATGGTTGCATTAGGTGCTACCCAATTTTCGCCAGAGTTTTTTGGTTTTTTATCTTTTAAATCATAAAACATAATTTATATATTTTACATTATGCCTATACAAACTCCAATATGTGATTTTGGTCAAAAAGCTATTCCATTTGAATTAAAATCTACTGATAATAAAATTATGTCTTTAAATGATATCAAAGGTGAAAATGGAACTTTGATAATGTTCATTTGTAATCATTGTCCATATGTAAAAGCTATTACAAAAGAATTAGTTGAAGATTGTAGTGAATTAAACAAAATTGGTATCAACTCAGTTGCTATCTGCTCAAATGACTTTGTTAATTATCCAGACGACTCATTTGATAACATGATCAAGTTTTCAAATGAAAATCATTTCAATTTTCCTTACTTGCATGATGAAACTCAAGAAATTGCTAAAGCATATGATGCTGTATGTACTCCAGATTTCTTTGGCTATAATAAAAATCTAGAACTTCAATACAGAGGACGATTAAGAGAACTTAAAAAGTTTATTCCAGTTAAAGAAGGAGAAAGTGATCTGCTAACAGCAATGAGACAAATAGCTGAAACTGGAAAAGGTCCTGAAGATCAAATACCCAGTGCAGGATGTGGTATTAAATGGAAGTATGATTAATGTATCTAATTGTAACTAGGTCATTCCCACCTGAACTTGGTGGGATGCAAAGTCTTATGTGGGGCCTTTCAAGAGAACTATCAAAAAACTTTATGATAAAAGTTTTTGCAGATCATATAGAGGGTCACAAAGATTTTGATGAACAAACTTCCTTTTCTATCGAAAGAGTTGGTGGAATTAAACTACTTAGAAAATATAGAAAAGCACAATTAATTAATGAATATATCAAAGAAAATAAATTAGATGGAATTATTGCTGATCACTGGAAAAGTTTAGAACTTATTAAAACTTCTAAGAAAAAATACTGTTTAATTCATAGTAAAGAAATCAACCATCCTAAAGGTTCTAGTCAAAATAAAAGAGTAGTTAGTGTTTTAAATAATGTTGAAAAAGTTGTAGCAAATTCTCAGTTTACAAAAAATCTAGCGATAGAAATTGGTGTTAATGCAAATAAAGTAATTGTAATAAATCCAGGTGTGGATCCAGCCGAAAAATTAAATCAAAAAACTTTAGATAAAGTTGAAAGTATACTTAAAGTTAAAAATCCTAGATTAATTACAGTTTCAAGATTTGATAAACGTAAAAATCATGAAAAAATAGTAATGGCTTTAAGGAATTTAAAACAAATTTATCCTGATATTGTTTACATTTGTGTTGGATATGGAGAGGAAGAAGAAAATATTAAGAAGCTAGTAAAAGAATTAGATCTTGAAGCGCAAGTTATGTTTTTTAAAGATATTAGTAATGATCTAAAAAATGCTTTAGTTTCAAAATCAAATATATTTGTAATGCCATCTATAATTCATAAAAAATCAGTTGAGGGTTTTGGTATAGCGTATGTTGAAGCTGCACAATACGGTATTCCATCAATTGGTGGTAAAGATGGCGGTGCAGCAGATGCAATTATTCATGAAAAGACTGGTCTGATATGTGATGGAAATAATCTTGATGACATTTATTCTTCTATTAATTCAATATTGGAAAATAAAAAATATTTAGAGCTTGGGAAAAATGCTAAAGAATTTGTGAATAAATTTCAATGGTCAAAAATAATTGAAGAATACAAAAAAATACTAAATTAATTTTTTTTAGAAAAAGTTTTATAAATATGCCAAAGAACAATAAGTATTGTTGTTGCTAGAATGCAAGATGTTAAAGTTCTGTCCCATAAAAATTCCCAAGAACCATTACTTAATAATAAAGATCGTCTCAAGTTTTCTTCCATTAATCCACCAAGTACAAAAGCTAATATCAAAGGTGGCATCGGGAAATCATATAATCTTAAAAAAGTTGCCACTACAGCTATTCCTATCATTAAATAAATATCAAAATTATTAAATGACATTACGTAAATCCCAGTAACTGAGAAAAATAAAATAAGAGGAATTAAATAATTTTTAGGAACAGCAAGAATTCTAGCTATGTATGGAATAAGTGGTAAGTTTAATATCAACAAAATTACCATTCCAATATACATAGACATTATTATTGACCAAAAAATCTCTGGATTTGTCATATAAAGCCTAGGACCAGGCTGAACCCCAAAACCTAAAAGAGCCCCAAGCATTACAGCTGTAGTTCCACTTCCGGGAATTCCTAAAGTAAGCATTGGTACAAAAGAACCTGAGCAAGCAGCATTATTTGCAGTTTCTGGCGCAGACAAACCATTTACACTCCCCTTACCAAATTTTTCTTTTTCCTCATCACTAACTACGTTTCGTTCCATTCCGTAAGCTAAAAAGGATGCAATTGTTGCACCAGCTCCAGGTAAAACACCAATTAAAAAACCAATTACTGATGATCTTGGAATTGTTTTATACATTTTAGTTCGTTCTTCTTTATTAATTTTAATTGAACCAAGTTCAGTTAATGAGACTTGTTTGGCAGCACTAGTTGGATCGTTTCTTTTTAAAATAATTGTCAAAGCTTCACTCATTGCAAATGTTGCCATAACAACAAGTACAAAACTAATTCCATCCGTTAAGTTCATATTATCAAAAGTAAATCTTGTAATATCAGACAAACTATCTTGACCAACTGATGCTAGCATCAAACCAAGTACAACCATCATCATTGCTTTTAAAAATTGCCCTTTAGATGAAAAAGCAGCAATTGCTGTTAAACCTAAAATCATTAAGGCAAAATAATCTGGTGATCTAAAAGATAAACTTACTTTTGATAAACTTGGAGCCATAAATAATAAATAAATTGCAGATAATGTACCACCTGCAAAAGAACTCCATGCTGCAATCGCTAAAGCCTTACCAGCTTTACCTTGTTGTGCCATAGGATAACCATCAAATGAGGTTGCAACAGTTCCTGGTACTCCAGGTGCATTTAATAATATAGAAGAAGTAGAGCCACCAAATACTGCTCCATAATAAACGCCAGCCATCAAAATTAATCCTGTTGCAGGATCGAAACCATAAGTAATTGGTATCATTAGTGCGATAGCTGTCATTGGACCAAGGCCTGGGAGCATTCCAATGATTGTTCCAAAAAAACAACCAACCATAACCATTAATATATTTTGAAGAGTAAGAGCTGTTGTTAATCCAATTAATATTCCTTCAATCATCCCATAACTCCAATTGACTGTAAGAATGGATCTCTCAAATAAATATCAAGAATACCATGAAGGAGATACATAAAGGCGGCAACAAATGGAAAAGATAATAAAAACATTAAAATCCATCTTCGTTCTCCTAAGAAATAATATGAAGCAAACAAAAATAAAGAAGTAGTTAAAAAATAACCAACTTTTAAAATTGTAGCTCCATAAATAATAGCTATCAGTATAAGAATACCTGTTTTTTTGTATTCTAAATTTTCATGGTCAACTTTTATAGTATTTGGATCTGGTAAAATAAGTTTTAATCCAGAAAAAAATAATCCTGCATAACCTAAATAAATTGGAAATGTTCGTGCATTAAATGGTGCATTTTCATCAAATGCAAAAACTTGAATTTGGTAAGCTGTATATAAATAAAATGCTGAAAAAATAAAAAAGAGCAGTGATATAATTTTGGTAGTATTTATATTCACTGCTCTAATTTCAAATAATCCTAAGGATTATATAACTCCTAGTTTTTTCATAAGAGCTGTCATTTCTTGAGTTTGTTTTTCTAAGAAAGAAACAAACTTGCCTTCTGGATTATAAATATTGACCCAAGCATTTCTTGCTCTGACAGTTTCCCATTCAGGAGTTTTTTGTACATCGCCAAGCATTTTTGCAATAGCTGATCTATCAGCATTGCTCATACCTGGAGGGCCAAAGAAACCTCTCCAGTTTACGAATTGCACATCATATCCTTGTTCTTTAAGAGTTGGTGCATCTGGTGCATCAGAAACTCTTGAAGGAGCAGTAATACCAATAATTCTCACTTGGTCTCTTGCACCCATCAATTCACCTAAACCGGTTGAAATGATTTGAGTTTCTCCAGATAAAAGTCCAGCCAAAGCTTTTCCACCAGCATCATAAGGAATGTATTGAACAGCATTTGGATCTGCGCCTGCAGCTTGGAAAGCTAAAGCACCAATTAAATGGTCCATACTTCCTCTAACTGATCCTCCAGCCATTTTAACTGAATTTGGGTCTTTTTTGTAAGCATCAACTACATCTTTAAAATTTTTAAAAGATGAACTTTTTGCAACAGCGATAGCACCATAATCACCAATTACACCAGCGATTGGCACAACATCTTTATAAGATAAAGTTCCACTTCCTTTTACATAACCTTTGTGTCTAGTAATTGATCTTAATACTAATGGTGTTGATTGAACTAAAACTGTATTAGCAGGTTTAGTATTAATCATGTAAGCTAAAGCTTTACCACCACCACCACCTGACATATTTTCAAATGATGCACTACTTAACATTCCAGCTTTTGTTAAAGCTTCTCCAGTACCTCTAGCAGTTCCATCCCAACCACCACCAGCACCACCACCAATTACAAAGTGCAACTTGTCAATTGCTACCGAACTTGAAGTTGTTGCTGAGAATAATAGGATTGCTGAAAATAATACTGAAACTATTTTTTTTAAGTTTTTCATTATTTATCCCTCTCTAATTTAAAAACGTTAGTTAATTATAGTCTTGATGTTTATTCAACCTGTAATTAAGTAACACAACTTTTAATTGAAACTACTTTAGCAAAAAAATATCAATCAAATATAATGTTTTATTTTTTTTTACAGATTAAAGTTTCACTTAATTCACTAGTTTTAATTTCTTTTTTCTTATCTTTTAAAAAGTTGATGATAGAAGCTTAATGAATGATTAAACATCAAATCAAATCTTATCTAGAAAATGCTAAGCAAGTATTTTCAATTAAATTTATTTCTGTTCTGATAATTTCTTTTCCTAGCGCAATTATTGCTGACTATTTTAATATTCCTTTAGCTTGGTTTTTGGGACCTATGATTGTTACTTCAATTGCTGCTTTATCAGGTCTAAAAATCATTATGCCTAAAATAGTATTAAGTTTTATCTTGATAATTTTAGGTTTGCATATTGGAAATTACATAGACCAAAATCTATTTAATCAAATGCTTGATTGGATTTGGACTTCATTAATTATGTTAATCTATATAATTATTTGTATTTTAGTTGTTGCTAAATACCTTCAAAAATTTGCAAGTTATGGTGAAAAAGCCTCAATATTTTCAGCAGCACCTGGTGCACTGGGTCCTTTAATGATTTTAGCAGAAAATGAAAAAACAGATTTATCTCAAGTTGCAACTTCTCACTTAATTAGATTAATAATCATAATAACTGTCATTCCATTTATTATAGTTAATAATACTGACAACAATGTTTTGTTAAATGATGACTTCAATTATTTCGCTCAAAATCATTTAAATTTAATTTTACTTATTATTGCATCTTTGTTTTTTATTTTTGTTTTTGATAAAATTAGAATTCCTGCAGCTTTACTATCTGGAACATTATTTGCGAGTGGTTTGTTACAAATTGCAGATATAGCATCATATAAATTACCAGATGATACGGTAAATTTTTGTCTACTAATACTTGGCTCTTCAGTTGGTTGTAGGTTTGCTGAAAAAACTGTTAAAGAGATAGCTAATAATTCTCTTCATAGTATTGTAGCTACTACTATTTTGGTAGTATTAGGTTTAGCTGCAGCCTATATTGCAACATTTTTTGTTGAGACAAATATTTTAACTCTAATTTTATCTTTTAGTCCTGGTGGAATTTATGAGGTTGCAGTTATAGCAATTGCATTTGATTTAGACCCAGATTTTGTTGCTTTTCACCATATAATAAGATTACTTTTCATACTTTTCACAGTTCCTGTATTTTTAAGAATAATTGAAAAAATTAAGAAATAATTTCAGAAAGTCTTTCAAAAACTTTTTCTGCTGAAAGTTTAGATAATTCAGGAGCTTGTATTGCTTTAAAATTTTCCCTTTCGATACTTACTTTAAAAGGAGTTGTATGAGATCCAAATAAAGCAATTCCTTTGGATCCTAAGTGTGCTGTCATATGTGCTGGTCCAGTATCGTTTGCAATAACAAATGAACTATCTTTAATTAATGATGCTAACTGAGAAATATCTAAAGCTTTACCATTATCTAAAACACAAAGTGCATCAATACTTGATACTTCTTTAATTTCACTTGGCCCAGGTGCAATTACTACTTTAAATTTGTTATCTGACTTTTCATTAATCATAGCAATTAACTCATTATAATAAGGCCATTTTTTTGAAGTTAAATGAGGTGAGCAAAATGGAAAAAGAAGAATATATTTATCTAATTGATGGTGATTTTTTATTTGAGATATGTCAGTTGTGCTCCATGAAAAATCAGGTTTTAAAGTATGATTTGTATTTATGCCTGAACTTTTTAATTGATAATCAAATCTAGACAAAACAGATTCTTTATCAAAATCTTCTTTTGTAGTTCCTTCGGGTAATGTTGTATCAGTAGATGACCAAGTATCTTTTGTTGCTTTTGGAAATAAAATTTTTTTATAAAAAGCTGTTCTACTTGAGTTCTGTAGATCATAAACTCTAGAAAAATTATATTTTTTTATGTTTTTCATTAATGAATATAAGTAAATTAGGTTCAGTCTTGATAATCTCTTATCTAAAATTACATCAGAAATATGTGGATTTTTTTTAAATAAATCAAAATACGGTTTGGTTGTTAGTAAATAAATTTCATCTTCTTTGTGATTCTCAGAAATATCTTGAATTGCACCACAAGCTTGAGCTATATCACCTAAAGATCCATGTTTAATGATTAAAATATTAGACATATTATTAACAATTTAACATAGTATTAAATTTAATGAATAAAATTATAGTAGAAGTATCTGTAGGTGAGCTTTTAGACAAAATTTCAATCTTGGAAATTAAAAAAGAAAAAATTAAAGACCCTGAAAAACTAAAATTTATATCAAATGAACATTCGATTCTTAAAAATCAATTAGAAAAAAATGTTAAATCTGACGATAAACTAGATAAATTATTCCAAGATTTAAAAGAAATTAATTCCAAGTTGTGGGTTATAGAAGATGAAAAAAGAGATTGTGAAAAAAATAAGGACTTTGGTGATAAATTTATAAAATTATCTAGAGATGTTCATTTTTTAAATGATGATAGAGCAAAAATAAAATTAGAAATTAATAATCACACTGGATCAAGTATTAAAGAAATTAAAGAATATACTAGCTACTAAAAACTTTAGGAAACCAATCATCTCTCATCAAATCTCCCGTTTTTAAATTAATTCCATCAAATGGAGGTGAAGTTGGCCCTCCTCTATCAATATATTTTACATCATCTCCTATAAATCGCATCGAAAATGCTCTTCGTGATTTAGAAGAATTGTTTCCTGTTGAACCATGTACAATTTTAAAATTAAATAAAACAGCATCACCCAAACTTAATTCTGGAATTAAAATATTTTCTTCAAATTCTTTTAATGGCGGTAAATCCATGAAAGAACTATCATCATCATACCAAGATTGGTTATTTGACCATTTTGTAGGTCTAATTAACTTTGGCCATTTGTGAGATCCTAAAATTAATTTAAGATTATTTTTCAGATTAACTTCATCTAATGGAATCCAAAAACTTCCAGTATCGTTTCCATCAACACAGTAATAAGGCATATCTTGGTGCCATGGAGTTTCTTTATGGGTACCTGGATCCTTTATAAAAATGTGTTCATGAAAAATTTGAGTAGATTTAGAATTAGTTGCTTCTGCAACTATTTGAGCTCCCAGTGAATTATATAAGCAATCCTTAAATTCTTCTATCCTTTCCCAGTTGCAATAATCCTCAAAAAATCTTCCTTTATCACTACTTACATTTTCTCTACCGTGCTTACTTGGATTATCTAATACTTTTTGAAATCCTTTTCTAAGTGGTTCAATCCAATCTTTAAATATATCCTTAATTATTATTACACCATCGTTTTGATAATCATTAATTTGTTTGTCTGATAAAAACATTTTTATTGCTGAAAGCTGTACTTTTTTTCCAAATATTTAATCACATTATGAATAATAAAGGTCATGAACAAATAAATTCCACCAGCAACAATAAATACTTCTATTGGTTTAAAAGTTGTTGAAATTATATATTTAGCAACACCTGTTAAATCCATTAGAGTAACTGTACTTGCAAGTGAAGTGCCTTTCATCATTAATATTATTTCATTTCCATATGCTGGAAGTGATTGTCTTATCGCAATTGGAATTTGAATTTTATAAAAAATTATTTTGTTTGATATTCCTAAACTTTTTCCAGCTTCAATAATACCTGGTTTTATTGTTTGAAAAGCTGATCTTAAAATTTCAGAAGTATATGCGCCAGTATTTAAAGTAAATGCTATTATTGCACACCAGTAAGGTTCTTTTAAAATAACCCATAGAAATGTTGTTCTTAAATATTCGATTTGTCCTAACCCAAAATAAATTATAAAAATTTGGACCAGTAATGGTGTTCCTCTAAATATGTATGAATAGCCATAAGCAAATTTATTGATAAATATATTTTTATTTAATCTTAAAATTGCAAAGAACAGACCTAGGAATAACCCAAAAAATAATGATGCGGATAATAATTTTAAGGTAATTACTGTTGCTCCTAAAAGTTTGGGGAAACTAGTGATCATTAAATCAAAATCCATTAATACCCCCTACTATACCTAACTTCTAACTTGTTAATTAATTTCATACTCATGTAAGTAAGCAAAAGATATAAAACGGCAGCAAATGAATAGAAGAATAATGGATCTCTAGTAGATCCTGCAGCAATATAAGATTGTCTCATTATTTCAACTAATCCTGTAACTGAAATTAGAGAAGTGTCTTTTAAAGTTATTTGCCAAACATTACTTAAATTTGGAATAGCTAACCTTAGCATTTGAGGTAAAATTATTTTATAAAATTGCCCAAACTTATTTATTCCAAGTACCTTTGCAGCTTCAAATTGACCTTTGTCTATTGATTGAATTGCTCCCCGAAATACTTCTGTTGAATAAGCTCCAGAAATAATACCAATAGCCATTGCACCTGTAATGAATGCATTTATTTCTATATATTCATAATAACCAAAAATAGAAGCTACATACATAATGGCTCCACTTCCTCCAAAAAAGAAAAGGTATATTACTAGTAATTCGGGCACTCCTCGAATAACTGTTGTATAGAAATTCCCGATTAAATTTAAAGTTTTATATTTTGAAAGTTTTAAAGGAGTAAAAATTAATGCAAAAAGAAAACCAACTAACATTGCTGTAATCGATACAGCAATTGTCATTAGGGTTGCGTAAAATAATTCATCACCCCAACCTGTTTTACCAAATGCTAGAAGTTCCATATAGATTGGCGACTATATATTATAGTCGCCAAATCTAAAATAAATTACATAGAAACGTCGTCGTTAAACCATTTGATAGCTAGTTTACTAATAATTCCTTGTTTTCTAGCTTTATCAATTGCTTTATTAAAGTCTTTAAGAAGTTTGGCATCTCTTTTACCAATTGCATCATCTCCACTTTGTCTAATACCAACACCTACACCGCCTCCAAAAGCACCACCTGAAAAATTAGGACCAACAGTAACGACTGCTTTTCCAGATGCCTCTGCATACTCTATAAATGAAGCTTTTGCAGCTAATGCTACATCACATCTTCCTGATGTTAAATCTAAATTAACTTCATCTTGAGTTTTGTAAGTTCTTACATTTACACTTCCTACATCACCTGACTCTAAGAAGTTTTGGTGAATTGTTCCTGTTTGCGTACAAACAGTTTTTCCAGATAAAGCAGCTGTAATTGTTTTTAGTGCTTTTTTAACATCTGAAGAACTTCTATCCAAATTTATTGCAGCAGGAGTGTCCATGCCCTCTAGATTTGATCCTTTCATTACAGCAAGGGTAGCAGGTTCAGTCGCATAACCTTGTGAAAAAGTAATTGTCTTTTGCCTTTCAGCGGTAATTGACATTCCAGCCATTATTGCATCAAACTTTCTCATTACTAGAGCTGGTATCATACCATCCCAGTCTTGTTCAACGATTGTACACTCATACTTCATAATTGCACAAAGTTCTTGAGCAAGCTCTACCTCAAAACCAATAAGATTGCCTGAAGCATCTTTTGAATTCCATGGAGGGTAAGCTCCTTCAGTTCCAATTTTTATTTTTTCAGCAGAAACATTTCCTATGATAAATAAAGAAGCAAGAACTGTTAAAATAGTTTTTTTGAATATATTCATTATTTTCTCCTTTAATTAAGAAGAATTATTTCACAAATTTAAATAAGAAAAAAGAAAAATTAGTGATTAATTGATGATGAAAAATTCCAAGAACAATCAAAACTAGGTATGTAAACTCTTGATAATTTTGCATTCCCAAAATTTTGATTAAAAACATTTAACCAATTTTCAACCTGATGTGGTTTTTTGTCTTGACTACCGACTTGAGCCGTTATAACTCCTTTGGGTTTTAAAATTCTGACTAATGAATCCATATTTTTTGCAGCTAAATCTATACAAAATTGATCGTCATTTAAATCAACAAAAATATGATCATAAGTATCATCACCAACTGATTTAACACTTTCGAAAGCATCACCCCAAACACATTTTACTGAATTTTTTTCAGTTGCTTTTTTTCCAATATCTCCAAGGTGTTTATTACAAACATCTACAACTTCAGGATCAAGTTCGTACCAATCGATAAAGTTAAAATTTTTTGAAATACATTCTCTTGCTACTCCACCATCACCACCACCTATGATAGCAGCTCTTTCATTATCTTTGTTTAAATTTAAACCAGAACCTACAAAGGTTGAGCTGTATAAATGCTCATCAGTAGCAGCAACTTGTATCTCGCCATCTATAAATAAAGACTTACCAAATTGTTCTAAGTCTAAAATTTCAATATGCTGACCTACTTTAGATTTAAAATCTTCTAAAACATCATTTACTACGTAAGATTTTTGTAAACCTGGTGAGCTATAAATATCATGATAAAGAGATTTTGTGTCTCTATTAAATTCTTTTTTAACTATTCTTTTATGTACAAATTCTTTTTTTATAATATCAATTGCAACTGATGGACTTACTTTACCACAAGTAAAGAAATCAAAACTAATAATGCCTTTTTCAGGAAATGTATGAAAACTTATGTGGCTTTCAGCTAATAAAGCTAAAATTGTAAATCCTTGTGGTTCAAATTTATATTTTGAAATATTTAAAATTGTAACTTTTGCAGCTTTTGCAATTTCGTTAATCACTTTTTCAAAAACAGATGGATCATACTCTTTAGTAGTTCCAATTATATCAAGAGTTATATGTTCTCCAACTTTGGTCAATTTATTATCCCTTTTTATAACCTTTAACTTTTTCTAATATTTTTTGCATTTCTGCAAAAGATAGATTCTTTGGTTGTCCAAGTTTTAGTGCAAGAAAGTATTGATGGCAAATATTTTCTAATTCTTGTGCAAGTTCAAATGCCTTGCTTAAAGTTTCTCCAAATGCAATCTGACCGTGATTTGCCATTAAACATGCTTTCCTATTTTCAAGAGCTTTAATTATATTGTTGGATAATTCTTTTGTACCAAAAGTTGCATATTCTGCACACTTAATATCCTCACCACCCATTAATGCTATCATGTAATGGAAAGGTGGTATTGGTTTCCTGTGAGTTGAAATTGCAGTAGCATGAGTCGAATGAGCATGAACTATAGCTTTTGCCTCTCTTTTACTTTTATAAATGTCCTGATGAAATCTCCATTCAGAAGATGGGTTTAATCCAGAATTAAAAATTTTTAGGAAATCATATTCCTTTTCATTTGATAAAAAGACTATGTCTTCTTCTTTTAAGTTTTCATATTTAATTCCAGATGGAGTAATATAAAATCCATCTTCGCCGTCTATTTGGGCTCTAACAGAAATGTTACCTGATCTTAAAGGGGATAAATTAGTACTATTAAGCCTTTTTGAAAATTCAATAACTTCTAGCTTTTTGTTGTTCATATAAAAAATACTTGATTTTAAAGCTGATAAATAACAAACTATACAAAAAATAAAACATGTCAGATACAATTAAATATTTTTTAGAAGAAAGCAAAATGCCAAAAACTTGGTATAATATTGCTGCAGACCTTCCTAAGCCTCTAGATCCAGTTTTACATCCAGGAACTCTTAAACCTATAGGTCCAGACGATTTAGCACCATTGTTTCCAATGGCTTTAATTGGACAAGAAGTTTCTCAAGATAGAGAAATTGAGATACCTGAACCAGTTAGAAATATTTATAAACAATGGAGACCTTCTCCACTTTACAGAGCAAGAAAATTAGAAAAACATTTAGATACACCTGCAAAAATTTATTACAAGTATGAGGGTGTAAGTCCTTCAGGTAGTCACAAACCTAATACAGCTGTTGCACAGGCATTTTATAATAAAGAAGAAGGTACAAAAAAAATAACTACCGAGACTGGTGCTGGGCAATGGGGAACTTCACTTGCTTTTGCATGTAAACTTTTTGGAATAGAGTTAGATGTTTATATGGTTAAAGTTAGTTTTGAACAAAAACCATATAGAAAATTAGTAATGCAAACATATGGTGCAAGATGTGTTGCAAGTCCATCAAATGAAACTGATAGTGGAAAAGCTATTTTAACAAAAGACCCTAGCAACACTGGTAGCTTAGGTATTGCTATTTCTGAGGCGGTTGAGATGGCTGCAAAAAATCCTGATACCAAATATGCGCTTGGTAGTGTTTTAAATCATGTTCTAATGCATCAAACGATTGTTGGTAATGAGGCGTTACTTCAAATGGAAATGGCTGATGATTACCCAGATATTTTAGTTGGTTGTACAGGTGGTGGAAGTAATTTTTCAGGTTTAGTTTTTCCATTCATAGGTAAAAATTTTAGAGAAGGAAAAAATACAAGAGTAATAGCTTGTGAACCAAAATCTTGTCCTTCACTAACAAAAGGTAAATTTGTTTATGATTTTGGTGATACAGGAAGATTAACACCATTAATGAAAACACATACTTTAGGATCTCAATTTATTCCTCCAGCAACACACTCTGGAGGGTTAAGATATCATGCTATGGCTCCAATGGTTAGTCATCTAAAAGAGATAGGTGCAATCGAAGCAAAAGCATATGGTCAAAAAGAATGTTTTGAAGCAGGAGTAAGTTTTGCAAGAACTGAAGGCATAGTTCCTGCTCCCGAAGCAACTCATGCTGTTAAAGGTGCAGTTGATGCAGCATTAGAATGTAAAAAGAATGGAGAGTCTAAATCAATTCTCTTTAACCTTTGTGGACATGGTCACTTTGATATGAAAGCTTACGGTGATTTCTTCGAAGGAAATTTAGCTGAAGATAAATTTGATCAAGCAAGTGTTGATAAAGCTTTGGAAGAATTACCAAAAATTGCTTAATTTAAAAATTGAGTCTAATAAAACCATTTAGCGGAATAAGACCAAAAAAAAAGTTTGCAAAGCAAGTTACTTCTCCAAACTTAAGTTATCTTAATAATTACAAACTAACCAAAAAATTAAATTTTGTTAATTTATTAAATGCTTCAAGCATCCATGAGTCAAAAAAAATACTTCGAAGTCTTAATGAAAAAGGTATTATTCAACAAGACCAATCAGATTATTTCTATTTATATCGAATTACATATAACAAGAAAAAATTGCTTGGGATAGTTGGAAAAATTAATTTAGAGAATTATGATGACAAAAAAATATTAGGTCATGAAGAAACTTTTGTAGAAAGGATAAAAAAAAGAAAAGAACAATTATTTAAATTTAATAGTCAAATAAGCCCTATATATACAACGTATAAGTCTAAACCAAATTCTTTAAAAAAATTAAATAATATTTTTAAATATAAGCCAGATTATAATTTTATATCTGAGGATAAGTGTAGGCATGAACTTTGGGTAATTAAAAAACTAAAAACAGAAAAATTACTTAAAAAGTATCTTAAAAATATTAAGAAAATATACATATGTGATGGACACCATAGGATACAAGCGATGTTAAAAAGTAAAAAAAAAATTGCCCCTATGATAATAGCTTTTCCTGATAATCAGGTAAATATATTAGATTATAATAGAGTTATAAAAACCAATTTAAAATTTGAAGAAATTAAAAAAATAATTTCAAAAAACTTTACTTTTAATGTCTCTAAAAAAAATAACCAACTTAAACAAAACCAAATTGAAATGTATGCAAAAAGAAGGTGGTATACAATTAAGCCATTTAAACAATCAAAAGAACTAGATGTAACTATATTGAGAAAATTAATATTAAATAAAATTTTGAAAAATAAAAAAAATATTAAATTCGTATCAGGTTTCAAAGGTAAAAAAGTTTTAGAAAATTATGTAAATTCTAAAAAATATAATTTAGCATTTAAATTATATCCTACTAATATTTCACAAGTTTTATCTTTTGCTGAAAAGAAAAAATATATGCCACAAAAATCTACGTGGTTTCACCCAAAACCACTTGATGGATTAATTTCATCTAAAATTATTTCTTAAATAATTGTTTTAAACCATCAGATGAAGCTTCTGAAATCCCTCTTTCAGTTATTAATCCAGTAACATATTTTGCAGGCGTTACATCAAAAGCTAAATTCATAGCTTTACTTTTAGATGGGTATATCAAAACTTTCTTAATTTCATTATTCTCATCTATACCTTCAACATGAGATAATTCCTCTGAATTTCTTTCTTCAATGGGAATATCTTTTGCATCTTTGATGCCCCAATCAATTGTTGAGCTTGGAAGAGCCACATAAAAAGGAACGTTATTATCATGGGCAGCTAATGCCTTAAGATAAGTTCCAATTTTATTACAAACGTCTCCATTGGATAAAGTCCTGTCAGTACCTACAATACACATATCAACTTCACCCCTCTGCATTAAAATACCCCCTGTATTATCTGCAATAATTGTGTTTGGAATTTCCTCTTCGTTTAATTCGTATGATGTTAAGTTTGCACCTTGATTTCTTGGTCTTGTTTCGTCTACCCATACATGAACTGGTATTCCTTTTTTATGAGCATGATAAATTGGTGATGTTGCTGTGCCCCAATTAATAGTTGCTAACCAACCTGCATTACAATGTGTTAATATGTTTACTGTGTCTTTCTTTTTATTATAAATTTCTTCAATTACTTTTAATCCATTAATACCAATATTTTCACAAAACTTTTCATCTTCATCACATATTTCTTTCGCTTCAGTTAGGGCAATACTTAATATTTGATCACTATTAATTCCTGATAATTTTTTCATCATACGATCTACAGCCCATTTTAAATTAATAGCGGTAGGTCTTGATTGAATTAACTCTTCTGCACTTTTTTTTATAAATTCAGGATTATTATTTTCTTGAACTGCCAAAGCTAGACCATAAGCTGCAGTTCCACCAATTAGAGGAGCGCCTCTTACCTCCATTACTTTAATTGCATTAATAGCATCTTTTACTGTCTTTAATTCTTTAATTGTAAATTTGTGAGGAAGTTTTGTTTGATCTATTATTTTTATAATATTATTTTCAAACCAAATAGTACGATATTCTTTTCCATTAATTTTCATCTTTAAAAAATGCCATTTAAATATTTAATTAAATCCTTATTTCTCTTTTCATACTCTGCGTAACATTTAGTTAGAGTTATTCCATGATAATTATTCGTAGGATCTGCTTTTTTGCAACCGGAATTAGTTAAATTTACAAATTTAACTGAATTTATACTCTTAAATAAAGAATAGTCATTTGGAGAATTAAAATGATCTTTATCATGTGCAACAATAATTGCATTTATTTGAGATAAATCTTTTACAAAACCATAATATCTTACGTCTTCCCACCAAGGCCAATCTTTTCTATTTTTAACAGTTCCACCAGCTCCTGGATTAAGACCTATTACACCTTTCACCAGCTTGGGGAATTCTGCTTTTATTTTTATTGACTGCCAGCCACCTGATGAATGACCAGCAAGAATAATATTCTTAAATCCTTCTTCAATAAAACTATCAACTTTATCTTTTATAACTCTTCTTCTTTGGTTTTGTTTTTGTTTGTTAATTAATGGAATTCCATCTCTGTCTTTTAATTCTAAAGCTAATTTTCCATTTTTTTCATGAGCTTTCCACATTTTAGTTTGCTCTTTTTTTGACCATCCTTTTGCACCTGTGCATAAACGATATATTTTTACTTTGAAATTTTTAATGTTTACATCATGTAAGTCTCTTATAACTTTGGGAACATTGTTACCTGGATTTGTACATTTATCACTTTTTTGATCATTATCTGAGCCATGATTGTAAATAATTAAAATTGAATTTTTTTTGTCTTTTATTTCGTTCTCGGAATAGATTTTTCCTTTGCTGTCTATAAATCCGTTATCTTTAGAAAATTTTTTAAGATCTTTATCAAATTTTGAGTTTGAATAAGCATTGGTTAAGAAAAAACTAATAATTAAAGAAATTAATATTCTCTTCATTTTAATAAAACTCTACCAGCAACGGTTTTGAGTTTCTCAATTGTTTTTTTAGTTCTTTTTTCAGGTGCTGTTATTATTGCTACATCTAAACAATTATTAGTAGGATCATGAGGATCAATATGACTTTCAAAATTATCAATCAAATTTTTAATCATAATTTTTGCTTTTTCAGCGTTACCTAACAAAACTTTAATCACTTGCTGTACATCAACATTTTCATGATCTGGATGCCAACAATCAAAATCTGTAACCATGGAAACTGAGGCATATCTAATTTCTGCCTCTCTTGCGAGTTTTGCTTCAGGCATGTTAGTCATTCCAATAACATCTGCTTTCCAAGATCTATATAAATTGGACTCTGCTAATGTGGAAAATTGTGGTCCTTCCATAACGACATATGTTCCATTTCTTTGATAGTCTATATTTGATTTTTTAATTGCTTCTTCACATGCATTCATTAACCCATTGGAGGTTGGATTAGCCATTGAAACATGAGCAACAATCTCATCATCAAAAAAAGTTTTATTTCTTGCAAAAGTTCTATCAATAAACTGATCTACAATTACAAATTTTCCAGGAGGTAAATTTTCTTTAAGAGAACCTACTGCTGATACTGAAACAATATCTGTGACGCCTAATTGCTTGAGTGAATCTATATTTGCTCTAAAATTTATATTAGATGGAGAAACAAAGTGCCCCCTTCCGTGTCTGGGTAAAAAATAAACTTCCTTACCATTATATTTAGTTTTTAAAATCTGATCAGATGGTTTTCCCCAAGGGGTTTTTAAATCAAGTAATTCTCTATCTTTAAATTCCTCAACATCATAAAGACCACTGCCACCAATAATTGCTAATTTATTTGTTGTCATAATTAAAAATATATTTATTTATACTTTTATAATTAACTATTATGAACCTAAAAAATTATATTAGATCTATTCCTGATTATCCAAAAAAAGGTATTTTATTTAGAGATATTACAACTTTAATTAAAGATAAGAATGCTTTTGCTGAAACAATAAATCAGATAGTTGAAAGATCTAAAAAATATAATTTTACTAAAATTGCAGCAATTGAGTCTCGAGGTTTTGTTTTTGCATCTGCTGTATCTTATATTTTAAAAAAACCATTTATAATGTTGAGAAAAAAAAACAAATTACCGGCCGAAGTTCATACAATAGATTTTGAATTAGAATATGGCACTGCAACAATTGAAGTACACAAAGATTCTTTTGATAAAAATGACAGTGTATTAATTATAGATGATCTAATAGCAACTGGAGGAACGGCTGAAGCAGCAGCAGAATTAGTTAAGATCTCAAAAGGAAAAGTCGCTGCTTTTATTTTTGTTATTAATTTATTTGATTTAAATGGTTCAGAAAATTTAATTAAAAAAGGTTATAAAATTGAGAATTTAATTAATTTTCCTGGACATTAATTTTTAAAGTTTTTTATAAAATTTTTGAATATTTTTTTATTACCTTTCTCATTAAAATGTACATCATTTTCAAAATAATATTTTAAAATAACAGATTCTCTTGTTGAATAATTTATCTCTTCAAAAAAGTCTGTAAAATTATTAAAAAAAAACTCACATTTATTTAAACAGAAATTATCCATCAGATTTACAATTTTTGAGTTTACATTGTCATACATAATTTGACTAGGCCAAGGATAAATTCCAACGGACATTTTAATATTATTCTGTTCAAGTAAAAGATAAATCATATTCATTAATTCCATTGATTTGTTAATTTCTTCTTCACTAAAAATATCATTATTAAAAGTCCAAGAACTTTTTTCATGGCAATAATCTAGATATCCACACTTATTTAATATTTTTTTTTCTTTAGTAAATTTAGGAATTAAATCATTTTTAATTTTTTTTGATGAATAGGACAAAAATGGAAAACTCGATTTTAAGCGCTTTTGAATTTTTGATAATAAAATAGATT
Organism: uncultured Pelagibacteraceae bacterium; assembly: GCA_902558545.1. GTDB lineage: Bacteria > Pseudomonadota > Alphaproteobacteria > Pelagibacterales > Pelagibacteraceae > Pelagibacter. Next base: position 47,016 of record CACEEJ010000002.1, read on the forward strand.
TTTTTCTTGTAACAATATTATCTATTAAACGATATTTGCGATTATCATCATAAACATCACTTATATCAAAATAAATAATAACCCTATTAAATTTATAATCATTATCTATAAGATATTTTAATTTTGAAAAATAAATAGTAGGTGAATAAGAAACAACACCTAAATTTGCAATTTTATAATTACTTAAATAATTTGATATTTGACCAACAAATGTATTTTTATACTCAAGACCAACTCCTTCAGTAAAACTATCGCCAATAAATGCAATATCAAATTCTCTAGTATTTGAATTAGTCTTCTCACAAAAATTTCTAAATGAATTTTGATCAGTGCAAAATAAATAATTTTCTCCTGGTACCCACTCCAAACTTGCATTAAAATTTTTTTTTAAATCATGATCATAAACATTATGATTTAATGTAGGATTAATTTTCTTTGATGTAAAATTTAAAAGATACGAACCAAACAATAGATCAATTAGCAAAGCTAAAAAAATTGTTATTCCAAGAATAATAAATATTTTTTTCAATTTATAATTTTATTTTTTTTTGGCCTGTACCAAGATTTTCTACCAATTAATGAATTATAAGTACCTGAAAATCTCATAGAGTAAATTGTTTTTTTGATTTGGTTAGAAACAATTGAATAATATAAAATTTTAAATAATTGAAAAATTGATATAAAGAAAAATTTAAAATAAACATAAAAAATATTTGAAAACTTTTTTTCAAAATAAACCTTTGACCACATCCAATGCCAATTTCTGCATTTCTCATATTCAAAGCCGATAGCTGATGATTTGGCACCTAAATGAGAAACTTTGGAAAATCTACTTATATAAATTTTTTCTTCTGCTATTTTTAGTCTTTTACATAAATCAATGTCTTCTAAGTATAAAAAAATTTTTCTATCAAACATTCCAATGTCAATAATTTTTTTCTTATTAAATAACATTGCAAAACCCTTTACAAATTCTACTTCGAAAATTTTTTTTTTTATAAATCCTTTTTCAATTTTAGTTCCATAATTTTTATCATTTGAAATTGGTGATAATATTGAAAAATTTTTATTTAAATTATTTATTGCTTCTAATAAATTTTTTTCACAATTTTTATTTAATATGACGTCAGGGCTAAGTATAAAAACAAATGGAGTTTTTGATTTTTTTAAAATAATGTTATTACCTAAACCATATCCTGTATTTTCTTTTGACAAATAAACTTTAATCTTTGGATATTTCTTTAAAATTTTTTTTTTTAAAATAATATCATTTGAGTTATCTAAAATAATTATTTTTTTTATTTTTTTTATGCTCTTAAGACAATTAAAAATAACTTTTTCACTTTTATAGCTAACAATGCCAATAGTAATTTGATTATAATTCATTTATAGATACTTAATATATTATATTGTCATAAATAATGAAAAAATATTTAATTGTTACAGGTGGATTGGGTTTTATAGGTAGTAATTTCATTAAACTATTAATAAACAAAAAATATTCTATAATTAATATTGATAAAATTTCTTACTCTTCAAATTTTTATAATTTAAGAGATTTAAGTAAAAATAAAAATTATAAATTTATTAAATGTGACATTAATAATAAAAAAAAACTAATTAAAATATTTAATAAGTACAAACCGCTCTGTATTTTTAATTTAGCAGCTGAGACACATGTTGATAGATCAATTGACTCTGCAAAACCATTTATTAAAAATAATATAGAAGGTGTATTTAATTTACTTGAAGCATTTAAAAAATATTATAATAAAAACAAAAAAACAAAATTAATTCATGTTTCCACTGATGAGGTTTATGGAGATATACTTCGAGGAAGAACAAGTGAAAGGTATCCATATAAACCAAGCTCTCCTTATGCTGCTAGCAAAGCTTCATCTGATCATCTAGTATTTTCATATATAAGAACTTATGGTATACCGGCAATAATCACAAATTGTTCAAATAATTATGGACCTGGGCAGCACCCTGAAAAATTAATTCCAAAATTGATTTATAATATTTTAAACAATTTACCTTTACCAATTTATGGAAAAGGAAAAAATTCAAGGGAATGGATTTTTGTAACTGATCATTGCGAAGCACTTTTTAAAATTTTTAAAATGGGTAAATTGGGCGAATTTTACAACATTGGATCAAATAAAAATTATAATAATTTAGAAATGACAAAAAAAATTTTAACTATTGCAAAAAAATATATAACGGTTGGAAATAAAGTAAAAATTAATTTTATAAAAGACAGACCTGGTCATGATATTAGGTACGCACTTAATAGCAAAAAAATAAGTAAAGATTTGAATTGGAAAACATCAACCAACTTGCAACAAGGTCTTAAAAAAACATTTTTATGGTATATTTCAAATTATAAATTTTTTAAATCTATAAATAAAAAACAAATTACAAAAAGGTTAGGCAATTTATGATTAAAAAAGGAATAATATTAGCTGGAGGAAAAGGAACAAGAATGAGTCCTCTGACTAAAGCTGTAAATAAACAATTGTTACCTATTTATGATAAACCTTTAATTTTTTATCCTTTATCAATTTTAATGCTATGTAAAATAAAAGATATTCTAATAATTGTGAATAAAGGACAACTTGATCAATATAAAAAATTAATACCAGATGGAAAAAACTTGGGCATAAAAATTACCTTTAAGGAACAAGATAAACCTAGAGGCTTACCTGATGCATTCATTGTTGGTGAGGATTTTATAGGGTCCAAAAATGTGGCTATGATTTTAGGAGATAATTTTTTTTACGGACAAAGTTTATCTGATACTTTAAGAAAATGTACTGCATTAAAAAATGGAGCTAAAATTTTATTACATAAAGTTGTTAAACCAGAACTTTTTGGTGTAGCAAAAATAGATAAAAAAACAAAAAAAATTAAAGAAATAAAAGAAAAGCCAAAAAAATTTATATCTGACCATGCAATAACTGGTTTGTATTTCTTTGATAGTAATGTTGTCAAATTTGCAAAAACTTTAAAACCATCTAAAAGAAAAGAATTAGAAATAATTGATCTATTAAATAAATATAAAAGGAAAAAAAAACTTACAGCAGAATATTTAGGTAGAGGTGGTGCATGGCTAGATACTGGCTCTATTAGTGATTATTACAAAACATCTAATTTTGTTCAGGCTGTGCAAAATAGACAGGGTGTAAAAATTGCCTGCCTTGAGGAGATCGCATTTATAAATAAATGGATTGGAAAATCTCATTTGAAAAATCAAATTAAATTTTATGGTAATTGTGATTATTCAAATTATTTAAAAAGTATAATTAAGAAAAGTGTATAAAATATTATTTACAGGCGGAACAGGTTTTATTGGATCAAATATTTTAAAAAATATTCGGTTAAACCATATAGTTTACGTTATTCAAAAAAAAGAATCGAAATCCACGATTTTTAAAAGTAAAAATATTCAAATTATTAAATTTAATAATTATAATTCGTTAGCTACCAAACTAAAAAAAATTAAAGTAGATGCCGTTATACATTGTGCAACACATTATAAAAAAATTCATAATTCATCTGATTTAAAAAAATTTGCAGAGTCAAATATTTTATTAGGTAACATAATTTTAGAAAATATAAAAAATATGGGTGTAAAAAAATTTATAAATTTTACAACAACATGGGGAAGCTCCGAAGCTATTTTAAACAATCCAAAAAATTTATATGCTGCATATAAAAATAGTTTCAACTGTTTAATTGATTTTTATAAAAAAAAATTTCCTTCAGTAAGATTTATAGATTTAGTAGTTGTAGATACTTATGGTCCTAATGATAAAAGAGAAAAATTAATAAACGTTCTAAAAAAAAATTATAATAGTAATAAAATTACAAAAATTATCTCAAAAAACTTATACATTAATTTAGTTAATGTAGAAGATGTAGTGGATGCGATAAAGATAACACTTAAAAAAAATATAAAAACTGGAAAATATATTTTAAAAAACACTAATTTTCTAAGTATTTTAAAATTGATAAATTATATCAACAAAAACTCAAATAGAAAAATCAAAGTCAAATGGCTATCAAGTATTAAAATTAAAGATAAATTTTTAAAGTATAAAATATTAAAAAGTTGGAAACCGAAAAAAAGTAATATAGAAAATATCAAAAAATTAATCATAAATTATTAAAATTAAAACAATGAAAAAAGTTTATTATGGAAAAGCTGTATACGATAATAAAGAAATAAATGCTGTTTTAAATGTTCTAAAAAAAAATAGCTTATCTTTAGTTGACGGACAAAATGTAAAAAAATTAGAAAAAACAGTAGCTAAACTATTTGGAAAAAAATATGGACTGATGGTAAACTCGGGGTCATCTGCTAACCTGCTTGCAATAGCATCTTTAAATTTTAAAAAAGGATCTGAAATCATAACTCCAAACCTAACTTTTTCGACAACAGTTGCTCCAATCTATCAGTTAGGACTTAAACCACACTTTATCGGCGTAGAAAAAAATAAATTTTTAGCTGACACTTCTCAAATTGAAAAATGCATCAACAAAAAAACTGTTGCGTTAATGATACCTAATCTTCTAGGTAACATTGCAAACTGGAAAAAAATTCATTCGATTGCAAAAAAATATGATTTAAAAGTAATAGAGGATTCAGCTGATACAATTGGATATACTATTAATAGAAAAAGTACTGGTAATTATTCTGATATTACAACAAATAGTTTTTATGCCTCACATATAATTAATGGTGCTGGTACTGGAGGTATAGTTTGTTTTAATGACTTTAAATTGTACCAAAAAGCGAAATTACTTAGGGGCTGGGGTAGATCTTCAGCTCACTTTAATGAGTCAGAAAGTATAGAAAAAAGGTTTAAGGTAAAAATTTCTGGAATTGATTATGATGCTAAATACATTTTTGCTGATATGGGATATAATTTTCTACCTTCAGAAATATCTGCCGCTTTTGCATTAGAGCAAATAAAAAAATTAAATAATAATATAAAAATAAGAAACAAAAATTTCGATAAATTAAAAAAATTTTTTGGAAAATTTAATAATCTTTTTTATCTACCTGAACAATACACAGGTGTAAAAACTCCATGGCTTGCTTTTCCATTGGTTATAAAAGAAAATAAGTTTTTTAATAGAAAGCAAATGCAAATTTTTTTTGAAAAGAACAATATTCAAACAAGAACTATCTTTACTGGAAATATTTTAAGACAACCAGTGATGAAAAACCGTTTATATAAAAAACATCCAAAATGTGATTATGTTGCGAACAATGTAATGAAAAATGGTATTTTGCTTGGTTGTCATCAGGGAATGAAAAAAAATGAGATAAAATATATCTGTGATATATTTAATAAATTTATTAAAAAGTGCAGTTAATAAAAACTAAATTTAAAGGTTTAATTATTTACAAAAGACCATCTTTTATAGATTCAAGAGGTTATTTTAGAGAATTATTTTTAGAGAAAATTTTAAAAAAAAAATTTGTTTTTGATTATTTCTCCTTATCTAAAAAAAATGTAATTAGAGGTATCCACATGCAATTAGTTAAGCCTCAAGGTAAACTAATAACTGTATTGTCAGGGAAAATTTTTGATGTTAGCGTTGATTGTAGACCAAACTCTAAAACTTTTGGTAAATACTTTTCAATTAAGCTATCTGAAAAAAATAATACTTCACTATATATTCCAGAAGGATTTGCTCATGGTTTTTGTAGCCTATCTGACAATACAATTCTTCATTATAAATGTACAAACTATAGAAACAAGAATTCAGAAGTAGGAATTATATGGAATGATAAAGATTTAAAAATCAAATGGCCAGAGAAAAAATATATAATTTCTGCTCGAGATAGAAAAAACCTGCCCTTTAAACAATTTATAAGCGAAAAAATTATAGAAAAATAATGCTTAAAAACTTATCCACAAGGCATATATTCATTTGAATTTAATCATTTACCTTATAATTTTAGACTAATGAGGATAGAGGAAGAAATAAAGTTAGATTATTCAGATGTTCTATTTAGACCTAAAAGAAGCACTTTAAAAAGTCGTAAAGACGTAAATTTATTAAGAACATATAGATTTAAATACAGTAAAAATGAGTGGTCTGGAATTCCAATTATGGCAGCCAACATGGATGGTGTTGGTGAGTTAAATGTTGCTGAAAAATTAAATGAATATGGAATGATTACATCTTTAACAAAACAACATGATGTAAAAAAAATTAAACAAAATAAAAATATTAAAAAAATATATCCTAATATTGCACTTAGCGTTGGTATCAAAAAAGAAGATTTTCAGAATCTCGATAAAGTATTAAAAGAATTTAGTTTTTTTAAATTTATTTGTATAGATGTTGCCAATGGATATACAGAACATTTTACTAATTTTATTAAATCAGTACGAGACAAATACCCCACTAAAACAATTATTGCTGGTAACGTAGTAACAGCCGATATGACTCAAGAATTGGTTTTAAGTGGAGCAGATATTGTTAAAGTCGGAATTGGACCTGGAAGTGTTTGCACAACAAGAATTCAAACTGGGGTTGGTTATCCTCAATTAAGTGCTGTAATTGAATGTGCTGATGCAGCACACGGACTTGGTGCTCATGTAATAGCAGATGGCGGATGCACATGTCCTGGTGATGTTGCAAAAGGTTTCGGAGGTGGTGCAGATTTTGTAATGCTTGGCGGGATGCTAGCTGGACATGATGAGGGAAATGGGAAAATTGTAAAAGTTAATGGAGAAAAATATATAGAATTCTATGGATCTAGTTCAGAAGTTGCTAATAAAAAACACTATGGTGGATTATCAGATTATCGAAGTAGTGAAGGAAGAAAAGTAAGGGTAAAATATAGAGGCAAAATTAACGATACTATTTTAAATATTCTTGGTGGTGTAAGAAGTAGTTGCACTTATGTTGGTGCCCCTTCACTAAAACAATTAAGTAAATGCACAACATTTGTTAGAGTATCCAATCAATTTAATGATAGTTTAATTAAGTAATTTACTTTTCAAACTTGAAATCTTTTATATTTGTAGTTTCATATTTCTCAAAAGGCATATGTATCCATGGAGAATCTTTTAAATAGTCTACAGAATAATCTGGTTTAAATTTTGAGGTTGATTTATGCCATATAACTGCAGTTTTAATTTTTTCGTCTAAATAAAAGCCATAAAAATGCTCTAACCATTTAATACTTTTGATTAAAGTTTTTCCAGAGTCGGCTAAATCATCAACCAATAAAACATGCGAACCTAAATTTGGTGTAGTTTTTGCTAAATCTCTTGAAAAAGTAAACTGTCCTTGTTGATTTTTAATATCATCACTATCACCATGGTAAGACTCGACAGATAAGATGGCTAGAGGGACATTAAAAAGTCTACTAAAAACATCCCCTACTCTTAATCCACCTTTTGCAATACAAATAATTTGATTAAATTTTAAATTATCTTCATGAACTTTTTTAGCTAATTGCTCTATCTTATTATGATAATCTTCCCAAGTTATGTAAATATCTTTCATATTTTTTGGTAGCGGGAAGTGGGATCGAACCACTGACCTCGGGCTTATGAGTCCCGCGCTCTAACCAACTGAGCTACCCCGCCTTAATTGATAAATAGTTTTATAATACAAATCTTTATTGTTTCAATAAACTTTTTAAATCAAAAACGAAACTAAATAATAAAATAAATAGCTAACGAACTAACTAAACCAGCTAAAATTATTGAAAAAAGAATTCTTTTTTTTAATGTTCTTTTTTGATCTAATCGAACTCTGTTTAGTAAAATATTTACATTAGTGGTTTTAATCTTACCTATGTCTAAATTTTTATTTGATGCAATATCAGAATTAAATAATGAAGTATCTTGTTGGTTTTTTTTCACACCTTATTTAATCAGCTAATCAACTTAATTACAATGAAATTAAAAAAAACTAAATTTTTCTAAAATCTTTTGTATTTAGTGGTTTTGAAAGAATTTCGATTGGATATTTGATTTTCTCAACCTCTATGAATAAATTTTTATCTTTAAGTGTATCTACTGTATTTCCTGAATTAACATAGCCAAATGATAAATTTTTATCAAAGCAGAATGAATAATTTCCTGAAGTTGTTCTTCCAATAATTTTATCATTTAAATAAATAGGCTCTTCATGTAACAACAAAGGTTGACCTGGTTTACTATCTTTTAATGTAAACATCATCATTGTTTTATCTAATGGCTTATCTTTAATTTTTAACAAAGCGTCTTTACCTATAAAATTAACATTTTTTTTATAGCTTATTGTAAATTGTAAACCTGCTTGATACTGATTTTCTTCTGGTGAAATGTCATGACCCCAATGTAAAAAACCACTTTCCATTCTCATTATATCCATTGCGTGCATACCGCAGTGAGATAAGTCAAAGTTTTTACCTTCACTAGTTAAAATTTTATATAAATCCAAAGCATTCTCTTTATTAACATATAATTCAAATCCAAGCTCACCAACATAAGATATTCTTTGTGCCCAAACTTTAATTTTATGTATATTGATATATTTACCTAATCCAAATTTAAAATTTTCTGGAGTAAAGTCATCACTGCTTATTGTTTTGATCATATTTCTGCTTTTAGGACCAAATAAACCAAGACAACAAATATCTTCTGTAACATCAGTAAATTTTACATCTTTAGATAAATATTTAAGGATATGATATTTATCTCTTTCTCTAGTTGCTGCTGAACTAACTATTCTAAAATGATTTTTATCAATACAGACAACAGTTAGATCTGTTTCAATACCACCGTCCTCATTTAGCATGTGTGTATAGACAGATTTGCCAATTTCATTTTTAATGTTAGCTGTACAAATTTTTTGTAAATCGCTATGAGTTTTCTCACCCTTTAATTCAAATTTTGAAAAAGTTGAAAAATCAAAAAGCCCAACATTTTTTCTAGTATTTATTGTTTCATGTTTTGCAGATGGGTACCAATTTTGATAATTAAAACTATATTCATATTCTGATTTTTCTCCTTTTAAGGAATACCACATAGGTCTTTCAAACCCACCTGCTACACCAAAACATGCACCAGCTTTTTTTAACTCATCATGATAAGGTAATAATTTTTCATTTCTTGAAGTTTTGTGTTGTTTATAAGGCCAATGCATACCATATAAATCCCCTAGGGTTTCAGTAACCCTATTCATGATAAATTTTTTAGATGAATGAAACTTTTGAAATCTTTTAATATCTAGCGAAAATAAATCCTCATTTATATGACCATTAATCATCCATTCTGCAATTACTCTTCCTGCTCCACCAGAACTTGCAATTCCAATACTATTAAAACCACAACATGTGTAGAGATTTTTTACCTCTGGTGTTTCTCCAAGTAAATACTGTGTATCTGGTGTAAATGATTCAGGTCCAGAAAAAAATTTTCTTATACCTGCGTTTTCCAACATTGGAAGTCTGTGAAAAGATTTTTCAAGGTAAGGTTCGAAGTGATCAAAATCATCAGGAAATTCTCCAAACGAAAAATTGTCAGGAACTCTTCCACTATCTTTAAAAGCAGGTTTTGCATTAGGTTCAAAAATCCCTACCAACATTTTTCCGGCATCCTCTTTTAAATATAGACAAGCATTGTAATCCCTTAAAACAGGTAAATCTTTGGGAAGATCTTTCATTGGTTCGGTAATTACATAGAAATGCTCATTAGGATATAGCGGAACACTAACACCAATATCTTCTCCTATTTGTCTAGACCACATTCCTGTAGCTAAAACAGCATATTCGCAATCAATTTTTCCTTGGGAAGTTTCAACACCATATATTCTTTTATTTTTTACTAAAATTTTATTTACTGGTGATTTCTCAAATATTTGAACACCCAACATTTTAGCAGCTTTAACCAATACATTGGTTACTCCTACAGGATCTGCCTGACCATCTTTTGGCATATAAACACCGCCAACTAGATCCTCATTTTTTACTACTGGATATAGTTCTTTTATTCTTTGTTGGTTTAAAACCTCAACTTCAACATTAGATAATTGTGCTGTAGTAGCTTGTCTTAATAATTCCTGCATCCTTTCTTTAGATGATGCAACTGTTATTGCTCCATTTTGTTTAAGACCAGTTGATAATCCTGTTGTTTTTTCTAGCTCTTTGTAAAGATCTAAAGAATATTTTCTTAATTTAGTAATTGTAGAAGTAGCTCCCAATTGACCTATTAATCCAGCAGCATGCCAAGTTGTACCTGAGGTTAATTGATCTCTTTCTAATAAAACTACATCTTTCCATCCATACTTAGCTAAATGATAAGCGCAAGAGGTACCAGCAACGCCACCTCCTATTACAACTACCTTAGCGCTTGAAGGATAGTTTTTTTCCATTTCTAATGTTTGATAGCTTCTCCAGGTTCTACAAAATTATGTCCAAAGACATCAGCAACTGCTTTATAAGTTACTTGACCTTTATGAACATTTAACCCTGCTAAAAAGTTTTTATCTTCACTTAATGCTTTTTGATAACCTTTGTTAGCAAGCTTAACTAAAAAAGGTAATGTTGCATTATTTAATGCCAATGTTGAAGTTCTAGGAACACCGCCTGGCATATTTGCTACACAATAGTGTACTACATCATCAACTATATAAGTTGGATCTCCATGTGTTGTAGGTTTACTTGTTTCAACACATCCACCTTGATCAATAGCAACATCAACGATAACCGAACCTCTTTTCATTGTTTTAATCATTTCTTTTGTAATCAATTTTGGTGCTTCTGCACCTGGAATTAATACTCCGCCAACTAAAAGATCTGCCTCAGCAACTAGTTTGTCTAAATCGGTTTTATCACTTTGTTCTGGTATAATTTTATCTCCAAACATTTCAACAAGTTGTTTTAATCTAGCCTCTGATTTATCTACAATATGAACCTTTGCTTGCATACCAGTTGCGATCACAGCAGCATTTTCTCCAACAACTCCTCCACCCAATATAACTACTGTTCCGCCTGTTACACCTGGTGCACCACCTAACAACAAACCTCTACCACTTTGGTTTTTCTCTAGACAATGAGCACCTGCTTGTACTGACATTCTTCCTGCAACAGCACTCATTGGAGCAAGTAATGGTAATCTTCCATTATCATCCGTTACAGTTTCATAAGCAATATTAATACTTTTAGATTTTATTAAACCCTCAGTTAATTCTTTTGCTGCAGCTAAATGAAGATAAGTATATACGATTTGATTTTCTCTAATCATATCAACTTCTATCTTTTGAGGTTCTTTAACTTTAACAATTATTTCTGCATCATTAAAAATATCAGCTGCGGTATCAGCAATTTTAGCTCCAGCTTTTATATATTGGTCGTTATCAAAACCAGCTTCAAACCCACCGTTGTTTTCAACTAAAACTTCATGACCCTCTGAAACTAAAGTTTTAACACTATCAGGAGTTAAACCAATTCTATTTTCTTGTGGTTTTATTTCTTTGGGAACTCCAATTTTCATAAACGAAAATTAATTCTTTTTACTTTTTGCGTAATTTGTTATTCCAGTTCGAAGTTTTTCAATAATCTCATCAATATGTTTTTTTTCACAAATAAACATTGGAGCAATGATTAAACAATCACCAGTAGCTTTGAAATTTACCCCTGCTTCATAGCAATGTTTGAAACAAGTAAATCCAGCAGCACCTGGTTTTTTATCCATAACAATATCAATTCCACCCATCATTCCGTATCCTCTGATGTTATCAACAACATCGATATCTTTTAAAGACATTAAACCTTCTTGAAAATAAGGCGCTAAATTTTTAGCTCTGTTAAAAATATCATCTTTTTCAATGATATCTTGCACAGCTAATCCAGCGGCTACAGAAATTGGAATTCCTGAGTAAGTATATCCATGGAATAATTCAATTGTTCCTTTAGGAGCATTTTCAGCAATAGCATCATAAATATCTTCTTTACATGCAACAACACCCATTGGACTAATTCCATTTGTAGTAGCTTTTGCCATTGTCATCATGTCTGGAGTTACTCCATATTCTTGTGATGCAAATGGAGAACCCGTTCTTCCCCATCCTGTGATTACTTCATCAAAGATTAAAAGTATTCCATGTTTATCACAAATCTCTCTTAATCTTTGTAGATATCCTTTTGGTGGAACTAATGTACCTGTTGATCCTGCAATAGGTTCAACAATACATGCTGCTATATTTTCAGCTCCAAAGTTCATACAAATTCTCTCTAAATCTTCTGCTAACTCAACACCAGTTTCTGGTTGACCACTTACAAACTTGTGTTCTGGCAAATGTGTATGTCTCATGTGGACAACACCTGGCATTAAAACACTTGCAAAAGTTTTAACATTATTAACCATACCTCCAACTGAAGTCGCACCAATATTCATTCCGTGGTAACCTCTTTCTCTACCAACAAATCTAAATCTTTGGCTATCACCTCTTGCTCTGTGGTAAGCGATTGCAATTTTAATTGCAGTTTCAACAGCAGTAGAACCACAAATAGTATAAAACATTCTATTCAAGTTTCCTGGAGTATGTTTTGAAATTCTAGTCGCTAATTCAAATGATCCACCAAAACCTTGTTGGAAAGGTTGACAATAATCTAAAGTTTTTAATTGGTTTGTTATTGCTTCAATAATTTCTTCTCTACCATGACCCAAAGGATTACAAAATAATCCTGAGCTTGCATCTATTTGAGTTTGACCTTGATGGTTTTTTAAATACACACCTTTAGCTTCAACAATTAATCTTGGGTTCTCTTTAAAATCTTTGTTAGATGTAAATGGCATCCAGTGCTCATTTAAAGAATTTGGAATTGCTGTTTTATTTTGTGTGCTCATAAAAATTTTTTCTAAAAAATATTTTAATTTAATCTTAAGGCCTCTTTAGACTAAAATAAATGGATTAACTACCACATTATTGACACAACTAGGGATTGTATAAGTTTCTTTTTTTGTTTTACTTCAGAGACAATTTGAATTTAAATATCCAGAATTTAATTAATTAAACATAGGGGAATAAATGAAAAAAATACTAAGTTTTATTCTAGGATCTATTTTTGCACTTAACCTATCAATTTCAGTTGCTAATTCAGCTGCAAATGAAGTTAGAGTTGCATACTTTCTAGAATGGCCAAGCCCAAATTTAGAAGACATGCAGAAAAAGAATTTTGCTAAAGCTCTTGGTGTTCCAGTAAAATGGACAAATTTCACTAATGGTGGAGCAATGACTGATGCAATGTTAGCAGGAGATATCGATATTTCTTACTCACAAGGATTAGTACCTTTTATCAATGCTGTAAAATCAAATGCACCTATCAAATTAGTTGATATTGCGATGGAATACGGAATGGGTGGAACTACTTGTGTTACATCTAACGCTTCTGGAATTACAAAAGCAAATGCTACTGAACTAGAAGGTAAAAAAGTTGCTGTTCCATTAGGAACAATGGCTGAATACGTTTTTGATGAAAGTATGAAAGTTGTTGGTGCTGACAGAGGTAAAATGGATATTATTCAAATGGACCCAGAAGAAGGTGCTGCTGCATTAGTAAGCGGTGATGTTGTAATGGCATGTTTATTTGGTGGTAATTCTATCAAAGCAGCAACTGCAGTTGGATCAAGACTTTTAACTGTAGATGAAGCTAGAGCAGCTGGTATCTTAGGTATAGATATTACATCTGTTACAGATAAATTTATGAAAGAAAACCCAGGTATGTTAAGAACTTTCATCGAGGTAACTCATGAAGCTAATGCTAGATACAAAGCTGGTAAAGCTGACATGAACGCTATGGCGAAAGCCTCAGAAATGACAGTTGCAGATATGAAAGACACTTTGAGTGGTTTCAAATTCTTAACTCCAGAAGAAACAAAAGCATCTATGGAAAGTGGTAACCTTGATGGTTTCCTAAAAGGAATGGGAACTCCAGGAGGAGCTGTAGATACAAGTTTCTTACCTTTATAATTTTAAGGGTTTAAAACTTTATAAATAGGCACTGATTTTATAATTGGTGCCTATTTTTTTTATCAAATTTCTAATATAAGACAGTAATGAGTGATCTGATTTCTCAAAATCTGAACATGATTTTCAAAACTCCAAAAGGAGAAACAGTTCATGCCTTAAAGGATGTAAGCTTTACTTTAAAAAAAGGAGAATTGCTTACAGTTCTTGGTCCTTCTGGTTGTGGAAAAACAACTTTATTAAATATTACTGCTGGATTTTTAAGACCTACCTCAGGAAAAATAACACTAAATAATAATGAGATAGATGGACCCGGTGTTGAAAGAGGAATGGTTTTTCAACAAGGTGCTTTGTTTGAATGGTTAACAGTAGCTGAGAATGTAAATTTTGGACTTAGGATGAAAAAAGAAAATCCTGAAGTTACAGCTAAGAAAGTTGATGAATGGTTAGATATAGTTGGACTTAAAGGTTTTGGTAACACACCAACTTATCAATTATCTGGTGGTATGCAGCAAAGAGTTGCGCTTGCAAGATGTTTAATCAATGATCCTGATTTGATTTTAATGGATGAACCATTAGGTGCATTAGATGCGTTAACAAGAGAAAAGATGCAGTCTTTAGTTTTAAAGATTTGGAAAGAAACAGGAAAAACTATCATCTTAATTACTCATTCTGTTGAAGAAGCATTGTTACTTGGAGAAAGATTATATGTAATGGCGCCAAGACCAGGGCGTATACATAAAGAGTATAATCTTCCATTTGCTGAAATGGGTCTTACACAAGATTTAAGAGAAATAAAAAAAAATAAAGAATTCTCATCTACAAGAGAAGAAATTTTATCCATGATTTGGAATATGGAAGAAGAAATAATGGGGAAAGATAATTAATGTTAACTCAATTTGTAACCATATTAATTATCGTTTCTGTTATTGGCTGTATTCTTTATGGAAGAAGATTAATTAGAACTGAAAAAGTTGATGCCGTATTTGGTAATCCAGAAAGAGCAAAAGGTGGAACACACTGGGTAATAGTTGGAACTAGTGCAATTCTCATGTTGTGGCTTTATTATTCATGGGATATCGCAAAAGGCTTCTATCCAAAATCAGCAAATGAATTATGCCAAGTTGCTAAAATTAATGAGTCATTATTAGGATTAAAATATCAATTTCCTATTGAAGAAAGAGAATTCAAAAGTACATCAATTATAAAAATCGAAAATAAAAACCTTAAAAAAATTGCTAATGAAATAAATGGATCTCCAGATGTAGATGATCAGCAAAAAACAATTCTAGTAAGCTATATAGATAGAACTTCAAAATTAATTCCTTTCTTAACAAGTGAAGAACTAATGGAAATGGAAACTAAAATTAAAATCAAAGAAATGACTGAGGAAATTAAACTTCTAAGTTCAAATTTCCAAAATAAAGATTATCCTTTCGAAACAGATGCTCAGAAAACCGAAAGACAAAAGCTTATTGATGAACAAGGTGGTTGGGGAATAACAACAATAGATTCTGGAAGTGGTTCTATAGAAAATACAATAGAAATACCAACTGCACCGCAAACAAATAGAGGTTTAAAATTTGCTGCAGCAGCTGCTGAACTTAAAATTATTGATGATAAATTTTTTAAACTAAGAAATCATAATCCACAGTTCAAAAATGCAATTAAACAACTTAAAGATGACATTAAAGCATATAGAAAAAGTTTAGATGATAATCAGGAAATCGCATCCGATTATGCAAAGAACATAGTTAAAATTGCTAGAAGAATAGAATTTGCAAGTATCTATCCCCCTAATGCATTAAATGAAATGCAAGAAGCAATAATTGAGTTTGATGAATTGCAAAATAAAGAACAAGGTGGATTGAGATTAATTGATGTCCTTTTATTTCCTGCTGGAACAATTGTTGCAAGTGGACCTACATGTTCAGAACAAGGATCAGGAAGATGGTTACCAAAACCATCTGATACATTTAATAAATTCATTTTGATGTCAAAACCAAGTGTTGGCTACAAAAACATTCCTCTTTTATGGATTGAGATGGTTGATGTGAGTAAAATGATAGGGTTTATTTTACCAGATTGGATAGCAGATATATTGCCTGGTGAATATCCGGTGCATACTAAAGATGGAATTGTAAAAGAAAACTTTAAAAGCAATGTATTAAAAGTTGTTACAGGTGACTTTAAATTATTTAAAATACCTGTCCCATACGGACATATTTGGGATTCTTTTTTAAGAGTATTTTTAGGATTAATCTTCGGTATTATAATCGGTGTACCTTTAGGATTATTTATGGGCCTAAACAGATTTGCAAAAGGTTTCTTCGATCCGTTAATAGAACTTTACAGACCTGTTCCTCCTCTTGCATGGGCACCTTTGATTATTTCTGTACTTGGAATTGATAACTCTGGAAAAGTATTTCTATTATTTATGGTCTCATTATCAATAATGATTATTTCTGCAAGAGCTGGTGCATCGGGAACACAACTCTCAAAAATACATGCAGCCCACTCATTAGGAGCTACAAAAAAACAAATATTAAGACATGTAATTTTCCCAAATTCACTTCCTGAAATTCTAACAGGTATTAGGGTGGCTGTTGGTATGTGTTGGGGAACACTTGTTGCTGCAGAGTTTTTAGCAGGTACAACAGGTATCGGTTTTGTTGAAAATGTTGCTAAAAAGTACTTCCAATACGAAGTAATTTGGATAACGATATTTATTATGGGTCTGTTAGGTCTTTTATTTGATATTACACTAAGAAAAATAATAGATAAAACTATTCCTTGGCGTGGTAAAGGATAAATGTTAAGGGGATGAAATGAAGACCCCACTTTTAAAAAAACAAGTCATTAAAATATTCCAAAAATTTGGTCTAAGCAAAGATCATGCTTTAATTTCTACTAATGCATTAATTAATGCAGAATTAGTTGGTGCTTATGGACATGGTTTATCAAGACTTAAAATGTACTGTGATCGAATTTCTAAAAAAGTAATTAATCCAAAACCAAAAATTAAAATTAAAAAAATTTCTACTTCAATTTCTCACATTGATGCAAATAATAGTATAGGTTTTGTTGCAGCTGATTTAGGAATTAAAACTGCAATTAAACATGCACAAAAAACTGGAATAGGAATGGTAGCGGTTAAAAATAGCGGTCACTATGGTTTGTCTGGTTATTACGCAGAACAAGCAGTAAAGAAAAATTTAATTACAATGATCTATACAAATGCTCCTCCAGCAGTTGCACCACATGGTGCATTAAAAACATTGTTTGGGACAAATCCAATTTGTTTTGGATCCCCTACTGGTTCTAAAGTTCCATTTATTTTAGATACATCAATTTCAATGATTAATAGAGGAAAAATTAGAGTTGCAGCAAGAAACAATCAATCAATTCCTGCGGGAGTTGCTTTAGATAAATTTGGCAAACCAACTACAGATGCAAAAAAAGCATTAGCAGGGGTACAATTACCAATTGCAGGTTTTAGAGGTTCGGGACTTGCTTGGATGGTAGATATTTTAAGTGGAGTTTTAACTGGAGGAAATCACGCAGGTAGAGTTAAAGATCCTTTTGATGATTTTTCAGGTCCACAAAATATTGGACATTTATTCATTACTTTTAAAGCAAATTTATTTCAAAAAAATTATAACCAACGAATTAAAGATAATATTAAAACAATAAAAAAACTTCCTAAGATAAAAGGTGTTAAGGAAATAATGTATCCAGGACAAAATAAATATGCCCGGTATAAAAATAACTCAAAAAAAGAAATTTCTATACCGGATATAATAAAAAAAGATTTGGAAAACTTAATAAGTTAACATCGTTAGAGCACCCAAAGAAACGATAACTGATGATAAAATTATTGTTCGTTTAACTTTTTCCTTCTTTTTTTCTTCTAGAAGTCTTTGCTTTAGAACATCCACGTTAACTCTTTTTGGAGTTTCGACATATTGAGAGGGGGTCTCTACAATCTCGGATGTTCTATGTAAGCTTTCTGTACTCATATTTCGTTTATAAGTTTAATTTTAATCATTATTAGTTTAATTTTTACATACTAGGGTTGTCCAAAATGGGTTGACTCTAATATTGCTTTTGTTCATATTGGGTTTTTTTTTAAAATATGAACACAATACCAAGTATTTCTGAACATATTGATGAGAAGGTAATCAATAAAGTAATTCAAGATAATTTTGCCGCACTGGCACCCGCTTATTTTACTTTAACAAGTAACTGGTTTGTAAGAGCCTATGATCATTATAAAGACATAGATAAGTTTGTCCTAATTATATATTTGATACATCAAGACCTTATATATTTCAGACAAAATGGAGTAAAAATTAACTACGACACATTTTATAAAGATAAACCAATCGAAATTAATAAAATTAATATTTCAGACATCTCAAAAGATCTAGGAATTCCTAAAGAAAGTATTAGAAGAAAAGTTTTAGAATTAGAAAAACTAAAAGTAATTAAAAGAATTGGTAAGAAAATGTTTGTTGTTCGAGACACACTTTACTCAGCTAAAGCAGTCGATACTCTTACAGAGGTTGCAAATATCTTGTATGAATTTAATAAAATTTTAAAAAAGGAAAAATTAGTAAATGAAGTTTATTCTCATAAAGAAATTATATTAGCAATAAAAGAAAATTTTTCTTACTGCTTGTATCAATTTAATAAATTTTGGTTTATTTTTATAAAAAGATGGAGAGAAGAATTAAAGGATTTAGAAGTTTTTGCAATCGGCATGGTTGTGCTAATAAATACAATTAAAAATCCAAAATTTACTCCAAAAAAACCAAATTTAGACTCATATAGAAAAGAGATTCAGGGATCAGATAAAAGAGGAGTTAATGCCATGTCAATTTCTGAGATAACTGGTATTCCTAGACCTACAGTTGTTAGAAAAATAAAATATTTAGTTGATAAAAAATTTCTTCATATAAATGAAAAAAAATTAATTACATACAATGCTAAAGATAGTGCTTTTGTAACAACAAAAGGAATGGTGAATAAAAATATGCTTAGCTTAAGCCATTTTATTTATAAAGTTTTTAATCAAATAAGAATAATCAATACTTAATTAGACTTTCTTAAAAAATAAATAAAAATAAATCCTGTTATATACATGATTAGTGCATAAGCACCTGTTGGTAATGCATACAATATATCAGTACCAAATATTTGGGTAGAGACAAATAATGCTAACGTACCATTTTGTAATCCACATTCTAAAGCAATACACTTCATTTGTTTAACACCTGAAGCAAAAGCTTTTGCAATGTAATATGCGATGACCATCATTGAAATATTTAAAATTAAAGCAATTAGGCCTGCTTGTTTAATAAAGCTAATAAAATTTTCTCTTTCTGAATAAAAAGCCGCTACAAAAAACACAGCAAACAAAATAATATTGAGTTTATTAAATATTTCAACTTTAGAGGATATAAAATTTTCAGCAAATTTTCTGATAATCATTCCTAATATTACAGGTACTGTCACAACTAAAAACATTTTTAAAGCTATTCCTGTCATTGAAATGTTTTGAGAGACTTCTGTTATCCCTAACATGTCTGCAGATGTAAAGATTATTAAAGGAACAGTGATAATACTTAATAAACTAATAACAGCTGTTAAAGATATTGATAATGCAACATCACCATCAGCAAATTTTGTCATTACATTAGATGTTACACCTCCTGGAGCTGCAGCTATAATCATAACCCCTATTGCTATTTCAGGCGGTGTTTTTAAAATTAAAATTAATATGTATGCTACAATTGGAAGAATTATTAATTGAGAAATAAAACCAACTATAAAATCTTTTGGTGCTTTGAATACTCTTCCAAAATCTTCTAGCTTTAATCCTAGGCCTAAGCCTAACATTATCAGAGCCAAAATGATTGGCGCTATCTTAGTTACAATCTCCAATGACTTCCCCCTCTTAAAAAAAATTATACAATATTTTTAATTTAATAACTAAAATAAATTTTAAACCTAGAAGTGAATTTCGTAATAAAATAGTAACAATTTTTAATAAAACATATTAACTTTCAGAACAATATAACTTTAGAGAGAGGAAATAATGAAAAATCTAATCAAGATAGCATCTATTGTCCTTCTTTTTTCAATAACATTGTTTGGTCTTACAAACAAAGCTTCTGCAGCAAAATTAACTTTATATTGCAGTGTAGAAATTGATGTTTGTGAAATGCTTGAACAAGCTTATGAAAAAGAGACAGGCACAAAAGTTGCAATGACAAGAGCAAGTAGTGGTGAAACTTTTGCTAAAATTAAAGCAGAAGGATCTAATCCAAAAGGAGATGTTTGGTTTGGTGGAACAGGTGATCCACATTTAACAGCTGCTCAGGAAAATTTAACAGAGAAATATAAATCAAAACATTTCGATGATTTATTACCTGCAGCTCAAAACCAAGCTAAAAATGCTGATTATAAATCTGTAGGGATTTATGTTGGTGCATTAGGTTTTGGATACAATAAAGATCTTTTAGCTAAAAAAGGTCTTCCAGCTCCAAAATCATGGATGGACTTAACAAAACCTATTTATAAAGGTGAAATCCAAGTAGCAAATCCTAATTCATCTGGAACTGCTTACACAACTTTAGCTACAATTCTTCAAATTTTTGGAGAAGATAAAGGTTGGGATTACATGAAAAAACTTCATGCAAATATAAATACTTACACAAAATCTGGTTCTGCTCCAATTAAAGCGACTGGAAGAGGTGAAAACTTAATTGGTATTTGTTTCCAACACGATGGTGTGAAACAAACTAAAAAAGGTTTACCTGTTGTAACGGTATCTCCTGCTGAGGGTACTGGTTATGAGGTTGGATCAATGAGTATTATTGCTGGGGCAAGAAATATGAAGGAAGCTAAGAAGTTTTATGACTGGGCATTAAGTCCTGCAATACAAACTATGGTTTTCACTTCAGGAAAATCTTTGCAAGTACCATCAAATACTAAAGCAAAAGCTGATCCTGATGCTCCAGATTTATCTACAATAAACTTGATTGATTACAATTTTAAAGTTTATGGAGATAAAGCTACTAGAGCGAGCCTGTTATCCAAGTGGGATAACGATGTATCTGTAATTCCTAGATAATTTTAGGAATTAATGAGAGGACTCGTTATCTGTTGGATGCTCATAGGAGGATTGGGCTTCCTAGTCTTTCCATGGTATGTAACAGGTGACGGGTTTTTCTCAATAAACTGGATACTAGAATATTCTTTAGAGGATTATGGTTCTGTATTACCTCAAGTATTTATAAATAAAAAATATTGGCTTTTACCAATATTACTTCCTCTAATTTTTCCTTTATCAACATTTAAATTAAATCAGAACAATCCGATATATTCTAAAATTTTCTTATACTCAGGGTTAATTGGTTTTTTTTACTTTTTTCTTCAGGGATTTTCTATTGGTATAAGAGGATGGAATTTTGAAATTTTACAATCTATTTTTGGTGATGTAGAAAATCAATTTGGTGTTGGTTCAGGTGCAGTTTTAACTTGTTGTACATTTGTATTTTATATCACTCATGGTCTTTCAGCACGTGGGTGGTTGAATGGGGATAATTTTATAGTTGGAAGTATAGGTAGTATTATAATTTTAGTTTCAACTTTTGTATTTTTTCCAATTTTCAGAATGTTTGCAGTTGCTTTTAAAGGAACCGAAGGTGGATATGAAATAAGTAATTTTTCAGACAAAATATTTAATAAAGGAATTTGGGGGCTGGATTGCCTTTATAGTGATTATGCTTGTGGTGTTTTTTGGAATACTGTTACTATGGGTACACTCACTGCATTTTCATCAACAATTTTGGGGTTAGCTTTTGCTTTATTAGTTGCAAGAACTAGTTTCAGATTTAAAAAAACAATAAGAGTATTATCTGTATTACCAATAATTACTCCACCATTTGTAATTGGATTAGCGATAATAATTTTATTTGGAAGAACTGGTGTTGTGAGTTCGTTTCTTGAATGGGGATTTGACATTGAACCTTCTAGATGGATTTATGGTTTACCAGGAATATGGTTTGCCCAAACACTTGCTTTTACCCCTATTGCATTTTTAGTTTTAATTGGTGTTGTTGAAAGTGTCAGTCCATCTATGGAAGAAGCATCTCAAACCTTGAGGGCTTCTAAATGGCAAGTTTTTAAAACAGTTACCTTACCATTAATGAGACCTGGAATAGCAAATGCGTTTCTACTTGGTTTTATAGAAAGTTTAGCAGACTTTGGTAACCCTTTAGTACTAGGAGCAGAATACGATGTATTATCTACTGAAATATTTTTTGCAATTGTTGGCGCACAGTACGATGAAACTAAAGCAGCAATACTAGCTATGATTTTATTATCTGTTGTTCTAGTAGTATTTTATTTACAAAACCAATGGTTAGGAAAAAAATCCTATATTTCAATTTCAGGCAAAGGAGATAGTGGTGTTCATCCAGAGCTTCCAAATAAAACAAAATGGGTAATTTATTCAACTGTGCTTCCGTGGGCTTTATTGACATTTATAATTTATGTAATGATCATGTTTGGTGGATTTGTAGAAATGTGGGGTGTCGATCATAGCTTTACATTAAGACATTATATTGAAGCTTTTAGTGTTGATTGGGTAAAAGAGAGAGGTTTCTTATGGACAGGAACTGCTTGGAATTCCTTTAATACTACATTTACGATTGCTTTAATTTCCTCTTTACCGACTGCTGCAATAGGAATTTTAACTGCATATCTTCTAACAAGACATAAGTTCAAAGGAAAAAATGCTTTTGAATTTGGTACGATGTTGAGCTTTGCAATACCTGGTAGTGTTATCGGTGTAAGTTACGTTTTTGCTTTTAATGTTCCTCCTCTTGAAATAACAGGAACTGGAATAATCTTAGTGATTGCATTTGTATTTAGAAATATGCCTGTTGGAGTTAGAGCAGGAATAGCTGCTATGAACCAACTTGATCCACACCTAGATGAAGCTTCATCGACTTTAAACGCTTCTAGCGCCCAAACATTTAGGAATATAATACTTCCTTTACTTAAGCCTGCCATTACAGCATCTTTAGTTTTTAGTTTTGTAAGAGCCATGACGGCAATTAGTGCAGTTATCTTCTTAGTAAGTGCAAATTATGACTTGGCTGTTTCTTACATTCTGGGAAGATTAGAAAATAATGACTACGGCCTTGCAATAGTGTATTCATCTGCTTTAATTGTAGTAATGCTGATTACAATTACATTAATGCAATTAATAATAGGAAAACGTAAATTAGGAAGAAGAGATCAAGCCGCCGGAATTTTACAAGGAAATTTAGGATAATGAAAAAAGCAGAAGTAAAGTTTGAAAATATAACAAAAAAATTTAATGAAACTACAGCAGTAGATAATGTTAGCTGTAAATTTGAAGCTGGAACTTTAACTACTTTGCTTGGTCCATCTGGTTGTGGAAAAACTACTTCACTAAGAATTATTGCAGGTCTAGAAAGAGCTACCAGTGGTAAAATATTAGTAGATGATGAAGACGTAACATTATTGCCTGCAACTGACAGAGATGTATCAATGGTATTTCAATCTTATGCTTTGTTTCCACATATGAGTGTTCTTGAAAATGTTTCGTATGGCTTAAAAATGGTCAATGTAAATAAGGAAGAATATATTCAAAAATCTTTAGAAACTCTAAAATTGGTAAATTTAGAGGGGTATGAAAACAGGATGCCATCAGAACTATCTGGTGGACAGCAGCAAAGGGTTGCGGTTGCAAGAGCAATTGTGTTGGAACCAAAAGTACTGCTTTTCGATGAACCTCTTTCTAACTTAGATGCAAAATTAAGAAGACAAGTAAGAGAAGATATTAGAGAAATTCAACAAAAATTAGGAGTTACAACTATTTATGTAACCCATGACCAAGAAGAAGCGTTAGCTATTTCTGATAAAGTTATTGTGATGAATAATGCAGTCATCGCTCAAGAAGGTAGTCCAAAAGATCTTTATAATTCTCCACAAAATAAATTTGTAGCTAATTTTATAGGTGATGCAAATGTAGTAAAAGCTGAAATCTTAAATAAACAATCTAACTCTTATGATTTAAAAATAGCTGAAATGAATATTAAAATGCAAAGTGATAAAGATTTTGAAAAAACTGTTTCTGTAGCGCTTAGACCTGAAAAAATTTCAATTAATAAAGATAAAAAAGAAAATTCTATTCATGCAACTGTAAATAATGCTTCATTTGTGGGAAGTAGCTATCAATATATATTAAATTCAAATGCTGGGAAACTGTTTGTAATTTCTGGAGAAACAAATGACATATTTAGAGTTGGAGAAGAAGTCTTTTTAAGTATAAATGACCAAGAAGTAAAAATTCTTAACGATTAAATATTATGCTATCAAGTAAAGAAATTATATGCCCAAATAACCTTCTGGATTTAGCTCATAAAAAAAAAGGTGTTAAAGTTGCTGTTGTAAATGCAGGAAAACCTTTGCCAATGTTATCCATTCAAGATGCGGTAAATGAAAATCTAATTGAACCTATTTTTATTGGTCATGAAGTTGAAATACAAAAATGTGCTGAAGATATTAAATGGGATATTTCTAAATACGAACTTATTCATGAACCTGTAGAGAATGATACGGCTAAAATTGCTGCTAAACTTGCAAGTGAAGAAAAGATTAAAATAATTGTCAAAGGACACATTCATACTGATGTTCTTATGAAAGAGGTTTTAAAACGTGAATATAATTTGTTGGGCAAAACAAGACTAAGTCATATTTGGCATATGAGTATTGGCAAAGATGATAAACCGCTAATAATCACTGATGGAGCATTAAATGTATTGCCCAATGTAAAAACTAAAATGCATATCTTGAAAAATGTAATAAATTTTTCACACAGAATAGGAATAGAAAGACCAAAAATATCTGTTTTATCAGCAACAGAGGAAGTTTTAGAAAGTGTACAAAGTTCAATTGAAGCAGCAGAAATTACAAAGTTAGCTAAAGAAGAAAATTTAAATGCTGATGTTTTTGGTCCTTTAGCATTTGATAATAGTATTTCAAAAAAATCAGCAGCAATAAAAGGAATTAAAAATTTAGTTGCTGGTGAGGCAGATGTATTGTTAGTGCCGAGTGTAGAAACTGGAAATGCTTTGGTAAAAATGCTTATCTATTTTAGTGGTGCATGTGCCGCAGGGGTTGTCGTTGGTGGGAAAGTTCCTGTGGTTATAACTAGCAGATCTGATGAAGCTCAGGCACGATTAGCTTCTATTGCAGCTGCCGTTGTTGCATTAGATTAATTCTAAGTTAAGCAAACCTATTGAATTCGTAGCTTTTATACTCTATTAAAGAGGCTCAAAAAAAAGGAAGCGATAATGGCAATACAATATTTAAAAAAATCACCAAAAACATCATCAACAGATGACACCAAAACAAGAGAGATAGTTGAAAATATTTTAAAAGATATTGAAAAAACTAAAGAAGAAGGCTGTAAGGAGCTTTCAAAAAAATTTGATAAATTTGAGGGTGATGTAATCGTTTCCAAAGAAAAAATTGAAGAGATTAAAAAAAGTTTAGATCAAAAAACTAAAGATGACGTTCAGTTTTCTCATGAAAGAGTTAGAAAATTTGCAGAAGCCCAATTAAAAAATTATGGACAAGATTTTGAAGTTGAGCTTTCTGAGGGTTTGTATGCTGGTCAAAAATTAATTCCTGTAAATACTGCTGGATGTTATGTTCCTGCTGGTAGATACGCACACATCGCATCTGCTGTGATGAGTGTAACAACTGCAAAAGTTGCTGGTGTTAAAAATATTCTTGTATGTAGCTCACCAAAACCAGGTGTTGGGGTCCATCCCACTATTGTTTATACAGCTGATCTTTGTGGTGCAGATGTAATAATGAACTTAGGTGGAGTACAAGCAATTGCAGCTATGACAAATGGTTTATTTGGAAATGCGCCTGCTGACATTTTAGTAGGTCCAGGTAATCAATTTGTTGCTGAAGCAAAAAGAATTTTATTTGGTAAAGTTGGAATAGATTTGTTTGCAGGGCCAACTGAAATTGCAATAATCGCTGATGAAACTGCTGATCCAGAAATTGTAGCAGTAGATTTAGTTGGTCAAGCTGAGCATGGCTATAATTCACCTGCTTGGTTATATACAACAAGTAAAGACCTAGCAGAAAAAGTAATGAAAAGAGTTCCAGAATTAATTGCTGAATTACCAGAATTACCAAGAACAAATGCTGAAGCAGCTTGGAGAGATTATGGTGAAGTAGTGTTATGTGATACTGATGAAGAGATGGCTAAAATTAGTGATGAATATGCACCTGAGCACTTAGAGGTACAAACAAAGAATTTAGATTGGTTCCACAACAGACTAAAAAATTATGGTTCTTTATTTGTTGGTGAAGAAACAACGGTTGCTTATGGAGATAAATGTTCAGGAACAAATCATATTTTACCTACGAAAGGAGCTGGAAGATATACAGGTGGTTTATTTGTAGGAAAATTTATCAAAACACTAAGTTTCCAAAGAATGACAAAAGAATCTACAGAATTAGTTGGAGCTGCAGCTGCAAGACTTTCAAGATACGAGGGTATGGAAGCACATGCAAGAACTGGTGACGTAAGATTGAAAAAATACGGATATAAAGGTTAATTTTTATTTAACACTAAGTCTAAATAAAGAGCTGCTGACCAGGAAAAATTCTTGGCCCCCATAGGTTTAGCACTTTTTCGGGTATAATATTCGTGAAAACCATTTGCCTCTATCATTTGTATCGTTTTTCTTTTAATTTTTTTTGAAAAAGAATTGTCTTTATTCATTAATCCTTTGTAAATAAACCAATTACAGTTCACCCAAATCGGACCCCTCCAATACCTTTTTTCCTCAAAACTTTTATGATTGGGTTTGATTGAAGAAAAAAAATATTTATCATTTTTATTGTGATTTTTAAGACTTTTAATTAATTTCTTATTAATTAAATCGTTATTTAAATCTGCAAAAAGAATAAAATAATTTGTAATCGAAGGTACATAAATTTTTTTCTTATTTCTTATATCCTTTGAATAAAAAGCTTCTTTCTTTTTGTCATACAACTTTAAAATATTTTTTTCAGTAATTTTGATATAATTACTTATTTTAGAACTCTTTAGATTAAACTTATTTAATATTTGAATAAGATCTTTGTTAGCTTTTAAAAATAAAGAATTAAATCCAACATCTACGACATTAAATAAAGAAGATTTAAAAATTTTTTTAGGATTATATTTTTTTTTTCTTAAATTATTCTTAATAGATACATATCTATCATAGTCTATATTAAGAGGTCTATGATCTGGATTTACAAGTTTATTATCTGCTCTTTTATATTTTAAATTTTTTTCAATAGTTACTTTTTCCATTGGTTCATCCCAAATAGGAGAATTATCATATCCACTTTCCCAAGGATGAAGAATTGAAACTAGCCCAGTTTTCTTCGGATCTCTAAATTTAATAAACCATTCATGAAATCTAATTATTTTTTTTACAATTTTTTTTACTTCTTTAGTTTGTTTATTAGATATTTTGTTTTTATCTAAAATCAATTTCAAAATAGTTGATAAAATAGGTGGCTGAGTAATACCTGATGAATGAATTTTATTACCACAATTCCAAGCAGTATAATTTGGATAATAGTTTGTATTCGTATCATGAAATAATATGTGAGGAACCATGCCATCTTTCCACTGACCATCTAGCAATGTTGTTATTTCTTTAAGCGCATGGTTTAAATTAAAATAAGAATAACCTAGTGCTATAAACGCAGAGTCCCAATTCCATTGAGCTGGGTAAAGCTTATTATTTGTAGGTAAGGTATACCCTTTTCTTCTGTTACCTAGTAAGGTCTTTTGAGCCCTATTAATTAAATTTCTCATTAACCTTTCACACTTCCTGCAGTCAGACCACTTACTAAATATTTTTCAAAATAAACAAATATGAATAGTACTGGTAATGTAACAACCACTGAGCCTGCCATTAAATATTGTCTTGGCGTTTCTGCATCTCCACTTAAATATTGGATAGCCCTTGATAATGTAAATGAATTAGGATTGTCCAAAAACATCAAAGAAAATAAAAACTCATTCCAAGCAATCATAAAAACATACAAAGCTACAGATGAAATTGCAGGAATGCTCAAGGGAATTATAATTTTTGTTATAATTCCAAACCAACTTAATTTATCTAAAATTGCAGCTTCCTCTAATTCTTTAGGTATGCTTTTAAAATATCCTTGTAACATATAAATAGCTACTGGAAGAGTTGTTGCTGTATACACAATTAATAAACCTTCTATAGAGTTACGTAAGCCCAATTGACTAAATATCGTATACAATGGAATAACAAGAACGATTGCAGGGAACATGTATATTATCAGTATAGAAGTAGACAAAAATGTTTTTCCAAAGAAATTTAATCTTGCAACTGCATAAGCAGCAGGTATTGCAAAAAGAAGTGTGATAATAACTGTACCAACAGAAACAATAGTACTTGTCACTATATATTTTCCAAATTTATAAGATTTAAAAATTACGAAATAAGATTTAAATAAGTCTTTTATATCTTGTCCGAAGTTTATACTAAAATCTAAAGGATTTACCAACAAAGCTATTTGAGTTTTAAAACTTGTTACTAACATCATATAAAATGGAAAAAGTATTACAAAAGAGAAAAATAAAATTCCAAATAAAGTTAAGAAGTCGAATAAAATTACTTGTGTAGAGTGCTCTTCTTTTAAGCCTATAAAAGTATATTTGCTAATTTTATTTGTGAAAAAATATAATATTAAAAATACGCCCACATTATACCAAATTGGTAATTTTTGTATTAAGTAACCATCACAAAAAACGAATATGGAAGAAAAAATGATTGCTTTATAAATTGATTTAATTCTGTCACCTATTCCTAAGTGAGCTAACGATATTAAAAAACCAAATATAAAAATTATTTCTATATTAAAACTATTAATACTTAAACCTTGCAATGTTGCTAATATCTTCCAAATCGAAATTAAAAAAATTAAGAAAAAAGTAGATATCAATGAAAATAATATTGTATTTTTAGTTCTCATCTACTTTCTTTCCTAAAAGTTTAAAATAAAAAAACATAAACATTAAAAGCAACACAACGATTACTATTGAAACAGCTGAGCCCATTCCAATGTCTGATATTGCAAAACCTTGTTGATAAACATTTATCGGTAAAGTTCTCGTTCCTGATGCGCCTCCAGTTAATAAAAAGACGTCCTCAAATTTATTAAAATTCCATATAAACCTAATCATGAATAAAATCGAAATCACTGCAGTAATTTGAGGAAGCGTAATATTAAAAAATTTTTGAAAAGGACTAGCTCCGTCAACATCAGCAGCTTCATATAATTCTTTTGGAATAGCTTGAAGTCTCGCAAGAATAAATAAAAAGGCTAAAGGGAAATACCTCCAAATTTCAAACATTATAACTGTTGTAAGTGCTAACCTTAATTTAAAATCAAAACCTAAAATACTAATTTCAATATATTTTTGTCCAAGAAGGTTTATTGGAGTTTCTATAATTTGATAATTTAATAGTAAACTATTTAACGTACCGCTATTCGGATCTAGTAGAAGTTCCCAAGTATAAGCTAAAGCTACAACTGGAGCAACATAAGGGAAAAGCAGAACACTTCTCATAAATGTTCTTCCATAAAATTTTTGATTTACCATTTGAGCAGTTAAAATACCAAATATTATTGAGCCAACTGTTCCAAAAAATGTGTAATAAAACGTTGTAAGTAATAAGTCTACAAATTCATTTTCAAATAAAACCTTTTTAAAATTTTTGAGAGTAAAGTTAGTATTAAGCAATATGTTGTCAGATTTTCCCTCTAATTTTGGTTTAATTGATTTTAGATTTTTTTTATCTATTTTTGATCCATCATTTGTTTTAAATAGTACCTGAAAATTTTCCCTATATTTAGCTGGCCAATTTCCAAATTCACATTTCAAGTTATACTTTTTGTAAGAGCATCTTGAGTCTAAATTTTCAATTTCAAAATTTTTTGGAAAATTATCTTCAAACGAAACATCTCGAATTTCTTGAATTAATGAACTATTTCTTAACTTATATAATATTTTTATTTTAGTAGGTTCATCAGAAATAGATTTTACAATTTTTTTTGCTCTTGGTTCTGGAATTCTAATATCCTTTAATTCAACCTCTTTAAAACTAATCCAAATATTTGCAAAAATTGGAAATAAAATTATTGAAAAAACTAAAAGGACTGCAGGTAGAGTTAGTATATATGCAGTTTTTTTTTCTGTGTTTGCTAAAGTATCATTCATAAAAAAAGCGGATAATTTATATTATCCGCTTTTTTAAAATATTTAAATTATTTGAATTTAGCTAATGATTTGTTAATCATATCAACAGCTTCATCGACATCAATTTGATCATCGATATAAAGTCTAGTAATTCTATTTATAAATTGAGAATTTATGACTTTTGATGCTCTTGATAGTTCACCTTCTTTAACACCCCATCTATTTGCAGTATCTAAACCAGCTACAATATTATTAATTACATCTGGGTCGTACAGATCTGACAAAGGAGCTTTTCTATCAACTCCAACAGGTAGTTTACTCCAAGCTTTTGTGAAAGCTTCAGGGTCGCTTGAATTTCCTCTTCTTACAGGAAATTTACCTTCTGGAGCTATCGATAATGTGCTTGTGTAACCTTCTTCCATTGAGTACATGATAAATTGTTTAGCTTCATCTGTATCAGCATCAGCTGTTATACCAAAATATCTAACATCTGCCCATGCAGCGCCTTTTTTATTACTAGGTCCACTAAAATTAGTTATAAAACCAGTTTTAGAAGCTAGTTCAGGTGATGTAGGATCGCTGTTAATTGTTGGTGGAGCCGAGTCTCTTAAACCAGCAAGCTCATCCATAATGAACGGAGACCAAATAATCATTGGAGTTTTTCCTGCAAAGTAAAGTGCTCTAGATTGTTTCCAGTACAATTCTCCTGGAGGACTTGCTTTTGCAATTACTTTATAAAACTCTAATGCTTCTTTTAGTTTTTTACCTTGTTTCTTGATACCACCCTTTTTAACAATATTAACCCCATTTGCTAAAAGAACGTGCTCTAAAACTTGACTCATGAAATTTTCATCAGTTTTAGTTGCAGCAACAAAACCAAACATTCCGTTTTGTTTTGATAGCTTCTCAACAGCAGCTACAATGTTTGCATAGCTTGTTGGTGGTGCTAAATCTGCATTTTCAAAAAGGTCTTTTCTATAAACAACCATTTGTGTCCATCCATCAACTGGAACGGCTGCAATTTTTGAACCTTTTTTTGCCATGTTAAGTGCACCTGGTGCAAATGTATCTTTACCTAATTCTTTAACAACATCATTATTAGCATCGACATCTAAAATTCCTGCTTCAGCCCATGGTAATACATATTGCAAAGTATGATAGATCACATCCGGTAAGTCACCTGCTGCTGCAGCAGCTGTAGCTCTAGTTCCCAAATCTTTTTCTTCTACTGGGATCACATCTACTTTAATACCTGTTTTAGCTTCAAAAGCTTTAGCCATTTCCTCTTGCTTAGCCATTCGGGCAGGCTGAACTTCTGTAGTCCAAAACTTTATGTCTGCGTAAACAATATTCGAAATAAAAATCGAAATTACGCAAAACATCTTTATTATATTTTTCATTTCCCCTCCTATTAATATTTAAAACTATATTAAAATGATTCTATTTAGCAAATACAAGACTGACACATATCAGGTATGTGATTGATACATATTAATTACTCAAAAAAATGGGAAAAATTTGAAATTAGTCAATTATAGGTTGTGTTATGATTTTACTCTTTTTCTATTTTCATCAAAAATAAAAATGTCATTTAGATCAAAACCCATGGAACTTCCTATTTCAACATTGCTTGGAATTTTTGCACTTAATTGGTGTTCATCTTTTTTCATATATGCAATTTTTTCATTACCAAGATTTTCAATTAATTCTATTTCAGGATTAAAAGTGAATTTTGTATTCTGAATTGCTTTTAAATGTTCGGGTCTAATACCCACAAAATGTTTTGATTTTTTTAATTTTAAATTATTAAATTGAATTTCATTACCTAACAATTTAATTGTGTTTTCTGAAACAACATTTTCCTCGTTTACTTCTAAAATATTCATTTTGGGTGTGCCTATAAATTGTGCAACAAAAATATTTGCTGGATCATTATAAATTTCCTCAGGAGTGCCAACCTGCTCAATATTACCTTGATTTAAAATAACTATTCGGTCTGCTAGTGTCATAGCTTCTACTTGGTCATGAGTTACATAAATCATATTTGTTTTAATTTGATTATGTAATTTAGATATTTCAACTCTCATTTCTGCTCTCAATGCTGCATCAAGATTAGATAAAGGTTCATCAAACAAAAAAATTTTTGGATTTCTTGTAATGGCTCTTCCTATCGCCACTCTTTGTCTTTGACCTCCAGATAATTGTTTTGGTTTTCTCTCTAGTAGTTCTTCAATTTTTAGAATTTTTGCTGCCTGCATTACTTTTGTATTGATTTCTTCCTTTGGTCTTTTTTCAATTTTTAAACCAAAAGACATATTTTCATATACATTCATATGTGGATAAAGAGCGTAAGATTGAAAAACCATTGCAGTTTGACGTTTTGAAGGATGAAGTTCATTAATTTTTTGATCATTAATAAATATTTCGCCATCATCTATTTTTTCTAATCCTGCAATCATCCTAAGAAGAGTTGATTTTCCACATCCTGATGGTCCTACCAAAACAAGAAATTCATCTTCCTTACCTTGGAGATTAAAATCTTTAATTATCTTATTAGTACCAAATGATTTATGTACACCAGTAAATTTTATGCTTGCCATTTAATTCTCTATATTTTCAAGAATATTAATCTAAAAAATTTTTTATTAAAATATTAAATTTATCCGGTTGTTCTAAATGAACATTGTGACAACATCCTTTAAAGATTTCTAAACGGCTATTTTTAATATTTTTATTCAATGTATCAACCTGATCAAAATTATAAGATATATCTTTATCTCCCCAAATAATTAAAGTTTCATTTTTGATATTTTTTAAATTATCAATTCCTCTCCAATTTTTCATAGCAACCAGAGCATTATCAGCTGTTTCTACAGAAACATTACTCACAGCATTTTCACATAAAAAATAATTCTTATCTTTATCACCTTTCACAAACCATTTTGGTGGAACTCTTGAAAATGAAACTTTTGTTCCATCTTTTTTTAATTTTTCTCTTGTTTCATCCATTGTTTCAAATCTTCCAGGAATATCTCCTATTGATCCTGTAGCAAAACAAATTAATTTATTTACTCTCTCACCAACAATTTTTGTTATTTCTTGAACAATCATTCCTCCCATGGAATGACCAATTAAATTAAATTTATCAATTTTTTTTTGATTAAGTATTTCAATTATTTTATTCGCCATATCATTAATAGAGTTTAAAGATTTTGCATTATAACTTTCACCAAATCCAGGTAAAGCAGGTGCTATAACCCTATAATATTTTGAGAAATAGTTTTTTTGAAAACACCACATTTCAGACGAACCAAGATATCCATGTACAAAAACAAATGGAAAACCTTTTCCTAAATCGTCTACATAAATATCATTCATAGTATTTCCTTAATTATATATAAAACCAAAATACTCATAAAAGTTATAATAAATATGTTAATAATTCTCCAAACTTTTTTACTTTTAGCATATTTAGATAAATAGTTTGACAAATAACCTAAAGCAAAAAAAAATAAAAATGAAGCTATAGCTGCACCTATCCCAAAAGCTATTTTTTGATTTAACAAATAATTTTTAGAAAAATTCCCAAGGAAAAAAACTGTGTCTGAATAAACATGCGGATTTAGGTAAGTAAATCCAAGAGTTTTTATAAATATATTTATTTTTGAAATATTTGTTAGATCATTACTAAAATTTATATCTGAATAATGAGTTTTTATTTTTGAAAAAATGAAGTGAAATAAAAATAATATAAGAAGTATATTTAATATTAATTCAACTGTTTGATTAAAAAGTTGATTAAAATAATGAAAAAGAAAGATACCTAAAAATATTAAAATTAAGTCAGATATTGAGCATATTAAACAGACAAGAAATACATGTTGTTTTTTTAAACCTTGTTCAATGACAAAAATATTTTGAGCACCAATAGCTAAAATTAAACTTAATCCTGTAAAAAATCCTAATAAAGCATATTCCATTAAGACAAATTAAACTCTTTTCTTACCCTGAACAACTCTATCAAGAATTAACGCAACAAATAAAATTGCAACACCTGCTAAAATTCCTTGTCCAACATTAGCATATTGAAGTGCTTCTAGAACATCTTGTCCTAATCCTTTTGCACCGATTAGAGATGCAACTACTACCATTGCTAAACTTAACATTACTGTTTGGTTTACACCCGCCAATATAGACGGTGTTGCTAATGGTAAATCTACTTTTCTTAATAAATACCATTTAGATGCGCCATAAGCGATTGCAGCTTCTCTAATTGTTTCTGGCACACCTCTTAATCCAAGAACTGTTAGTCTAACCACAGGGGTTCCTCCAAAAATCATTGTAATAATTACTGCAGCAACTTTTCCTGTTCCAAAGAACGCGATAACTGGAATCATAAATACAAAAGCTGGCATAGTTTGCATGAAATCCATTATTGGTCTTATCATTGAATAAAACCTTTGACGTCTTGCACAGAAAATTCCAAGTGGAATTCCAATTACAATACTTAGTACAGCAGCTGTTCCTAGAAGAGCTAAGGTAGTCATTGCTTTTACCCAAAAGCCTAAAAATCCCATGTAACATAAAAATCCTGCTGAATAAATTGCAGCTCTTGGTCCTGCAGCTAAACCTGTTAAAGTTACTATAGTTGTAATGATCACTATCCACGGAGTTTTTACAAATAGTAATTCTAAGAAATCTAGCACTGATCTAATACCAATTGTGATTGCTGTAAATAATGCATCTCCTTTTAAAACTGCGTAATCAAAAATAGTTTCCACCCATTTTATTGAGGTTAATCTTATGTCTGGATGAGTTGGAAAATCGTCCATTATAGTAATAACGCCAGGAAAACTATAATGTACTACAGAGAAAAACATAATCACTGCTGCAAAAATTGTACTTGAGATAAAGTTCTTAGTTTGCATTCCTGGTCTTATTGTTTTGTCTGATAACCATTCTGAATATCTTTTTTCTAAAATAGAATTAGCTAAAATCCCTTGAACTATTTTAATTGAAATTAATAAAGCAATGCCAAAAATTGTAATCCAAATTGCAGATGCTTCAATTCTTGCAACTTCATCAATATATCCCTGCATTGCATCTTCTAAGGATTTAATGTTACGTTTATAAACATCGACTTTATCTGGATTGTTGGTAATGGCTGCTTCTAACTGCTTGTTTCTGAATGCAATTGTAGATTCAACTTGTTTAATTTTTTCAACAGCATCTTTAGTAATATTTCCAAATAAACCTCTAATAATTTGAACAACTGAAAATGTTTCAATTATTAAAAATGCCAATGCCCAATTCCATATATTTCTCATTCCAAACCAAATTGGACCTAGAATTCCCGCATATAAGTTAAATGAAAAGGAGAATGAAGGTTTGCTTCCAATTTTTTGAAACTCTTTGATGTAATATTCTGGATTTGATTTAACAAAGTCGGTTATTAACTCAGATCTAGTAGGGTTATTAATTTGTTTATTCTCCATCACCACCCTCTATTACTGCTTTTAAAAGATCTGATTGTGTAATAACTCCAATGTTTTTTTGCTCATTATTTTTAACAACTAATGGCTTATCTTTTGATTTTGAAACTTCAATTAATTTACTTAGCAATTCATGCTCATCTACACTTTGTAAATTTTCTTCCAATTTACCATTTAAATTTTGATAACTTTCAACGGTTTGCATAATTGTTTTTGCCTGAACAACTTTAAGTCTAGAAATTCCTTTAACAAAGTCTGCAACATATTCATCAGCTGGATTAACTACGATTTCTTCAGGGGTACCAATTTGAATTACCTTTCCGTCTCTCATAATAGCAATTCTATGCCCTACTCTTACTGCCTCATCTAAATCGTGAGTTATAAAAACTGTTGTCTTTTTCATCTGTTTTGAAAGTTTGATAAATTCTGATTGAAGCTGTCTTCTAATTAATGGGTCTAATGCACTAAAAGGCTCATCCATTAAAAGTAATTCTGGATCTGCAGCTAGTGCTCTTGCAAGTCCTACTCTTTGTTGCATTCCTCCAGATAATTCATGAGCAAATTTGTTACCCCAACCTTGTAATTCAACTATTTCTAAAATTTTATTAGCTGCATCTAAACGATCATTTTTACTTACTCCTCTTATTTCAAGAGGCATTGCAATATTATCTACTACTGATCTATGAGGCATAAGCGCAAAGTTTTGAAAAACCATGCCTATCTTTTTATTTCTTAGTTCTTGCAAATGATCACGGTCAAGCTGCATTACATCTTGGCCATTTATCAAAATCTTTCCCGATGTAGGTTCTAGAAGTCTATTTATATGTCTAACTAATGTAGATTTTCCACTACCAGAAAGACCCATCACACAAAATATTTCTCCTTGATTAACATCAAATGAAACATCTGATACACCAATAACTGAATTGTATTCTTCTAATGCTTCTGTTTTTGAAATTCCTTTA
Organism: uncultured Pelagibacteraceae bacterium; assembly: GCA_902558545.1. Lineage (GTDB taxonomy): Bacteria > Pseudomonadota > Alphaproteobacteria > Pelagibacterales > Pelagibacteraceae > Pelagibacter. The sequence goes on from CACEEJ010000002.1 coordinate 83,825, forward strand.
TTTTGAATTGCATCTAATGCTTCGGTAGAAGTATTGCCAAACACTTTCCAAACATTTTCAATTTTAATAGCTGAACTCGATGAATCCATTTTTATCTTTTATTATAGGAAAATATACTCGGCAATCTTAAATTGCCGAGTATAAATTTATGTTTAGATTATAGTCCTAACCAACCGTCTACAGTTGATTTATTTGCTTCCATCCACGCTCTAGCAACAGCAGCTGGATCTTTTTTCTCAACTGAAACTGCATAAGCCATCGCAGAAACATCATCAGCTGTTAATTGAAAATTCTTAAAGAATTCTACAATCGCTGGTGACTGACTCTCTAAAGAAGTAGCCCAACCGATTTGAATTTGCTTAAGAGCATCTTTTGATGCAACATAAGATTTCTTATACCAGTCAGCATCTGCTTTAGGTTGAATCATTTTATATTTTGCAGGATCATATTTTGGTTCTGTTAACATCACTACATCAGCCATTCCCCAAATTGCATGAGGTTTGTAACAATAGAATGCATAACCTTCACCTTTTTTGATTGAGTCTAGTACTCTTGCATTTTTTACTGCTTCAGCAGCTCTAACTGCTTCAATACCAGCATCATATAAACCATAATCTCTTAATTTAACTTGGTTTACATTTGCAGAAGCCCAACCATCAGCACCAATCCAAAACTCACCTTTTCCATTGCCATCGCTATCCATAGCTTTAACAACTTCAGGTCTTGCTAAGTCTTCAATTGCTGTAATGTTCATTTTTTAGCAAACTGTTGTGAAACACAATAACCTTGGTTTCCTTCATAAGGTTTACTACTTAATTTTAAAGTTCCTTTTGGAACTAAATCATTTGTATAAGCTTCTTGGTTTGGTAACCAAATATCAGGATGAACATCGATTTCACCTTTTCCTCTATCAATCGCTGCATAAATTGCTGTGTTGTTTCCTGGAACAAGCTCAGCCTCTCCACCCATTTTATCTGTAACAACTGCTGCTAATAAATTTGCAATAGCTGTAGCACCTGTCCAACCTGGATCTCCAATTTTAACTTTTTCTGCTTGTGCAGAGAAGATTGCTAAAATTGAGATTAATCCAGCTACAAGTGTAGTTTTAATTATTCGCATATTATCTCCTTTTAAATTTAAAAATTAAGCTTAACGCGAATAGAGATAGCGAGTCAAAGAAAATTGATATGTAATTATTACAGTGTATATTAGAATTATTATAAAGAACTAATCTGGATTTGAAGTAAGAGTTTTTATTTCTAAAATATTTTCATTAGGGTCTTTTACAAAAAAAGTCTCCTGCTCATATTTGGTTCCTTTAAATCTCAAATAAGGTTCATCGTAATATTTAGTACCACTATCTTTTAATCTTTGCTTAAGAGCATCAAAATCTTTTCTAGATAAATGAACTCCAAAATGTGGAACTGATACATTACCCATATCCACATCATGTCTTTCATTGTCTAGCTTGTGTTCGCTTTTATGAAGAGTAAGTTCATTGCCCCAAAAATCAACGTCAGCCCATTCTTGTGCAGAATTATCTAATCTACATCCTAAAGTTTCGCTATAAAATTTCTTTGCTACTTCTAAATCTCCACAAGGTATCGCTAAATGAAAACAATTAGTATTTTTGTACATAATAAGACCTTTAATATAATAAATTAATCACTATATAAAGCTTGTTTTTAACACAAAATCAAAAAAAAATAATAATGAGTGATTTTTTACAATCAATAATTGATAGAGATCCTGCGGCGAAATCTAAATTAAGTTTAATATTAACTTACCCAGGTGTTAAAGCAGTATTCTTTCATAGAATAGCTAATTTTTTTAGTACTGCTAAATTTCATTTGATTGCAAGAATCATTTCTCAATTTTCAAGGTTCTTAACTGGTATTGAAATTCATCCAAATGCAAAAATTGGAAAAAATTTATTTATTGATCATGGAATGGGAGTTGTTATTGGAGAAACATCTGAGATTGGTGATAACGTAACTATTTATCATATGGTTACATTAGGAGGAATTGCTCCAAGTATAAATTCAAATGATCAACGTAATATGAAAAGACATCCTACTATAAAAGAGGATGTGGTTATTGGCTCAGGTGCACAAGTATTGGGTCCAGTAGTAGTTGGTAAAGGTGCAAGAATTGGAGCTAATGCAGTTATAACAAAAGACGTTGCAGAAAATGCTGTGATGGTTGGAATTCCAGCAAGAAGTGTCGGTATTGCTGATAGTGAATTTAAACCTTATGGAATTACACCTGACAGTGATAAAAAATCAGATAATGAATAACACACAAAACGATTTTATTTCAGGAATAGGAAATACCCCATTAATTAAATTAAGAGCAGCATCAGAAATTACTAGATGCAATATTTATGGAAAAGCAGAATTTTTAAATCCAGGTGGATCAGTTAAAGATAGAGCTGCACTTGCTTTAATTAAAGATGCTCAGGAAAAAAAATTAATTGCTAAAGGTGGAACTGTTGTTGAAGGAACAGCCGGTAACACTGGAATTGGTTTAGGTTTATTAGGAAATTCTTTAGGTTATAAAACGATCATTGTAATGAATGATAATCAAACCCAAGAGAAAAAAGATCTACTTAGAAATCTTGGAGCTGAATTAAGATTAGTGCCACCTAAACCTTATAAGGATGATAATAATTTTGTTAAAGTAGCAGCGAGACTTGCAGATGAATTAAGACCAACAAATAATAACGGTGTAATTTGGGCTAACCAGTTTGATAATACTGCAAATGCTAAAGGTCATTACGAAGGGACAGGCCAAGAGATTTGGGAACAAACTGAAGGTAAAGTAGATGGCTTTGTATGTTCTTCTGGAACTGGAGGAACTATTTCTGGTGTAAGTAATGCTCTTAAAGAAAAGAATAAAGATATAAAAATTTATTTATCTGATCCAAAAGGTTCTGCGCTCTATAATTACATAAAGAATGGTGAACTAAAATCTGAAGGTGGGTCAATTACTGAGGGAATTGGCTCAAGTAGAGTAACAGCTAACTTTGGTGAAGCTAAAATAGATGATGCCTATTCGATAGATGATCATGAAGCATTGCCTATACTTTATGATTTAATTCAAAATGAGGGTCTTAGCCTGGGTACTAGTTGTGGTATCAATATTGCTGGAGCAATAAGAATGGGTAAAGAATTAGGTCCTGGTAAAACTATCGTAACAATTCTTTGTGATAGAAGTGATAAATACGCAACTAAAATGTTTAATAAAAAATTCTTAGAAGAAAAAGGTCTACCAGTACCTAATTGGTTTTAGATATAAATTTTATCAGCCAATCCGTAACAAAGTATTGCACTTAACAAAGTTAAAATACCTGGTGCAATAATTCCTTCATTAGATGTTTGTGGAGTATGGCCTAATTTATTTATTTTAATTGTATAAATTCCCACACAAAAAGCTGAAAGGTTTTGTAAAAACACTAAATTAAAAAAAGCCCATGTTCCTTGAAGACCGTCAGGTCTAATAAAGCCAACCCAAATCGCCATAGCTACGGCTCCAATAAATAATGATCCGAAAAATCTTGTCATTCCAGCACCAGTATCGTCAATACCAAACTTATCTAGAAAAGTTTTTGTAGCAAAAACTGTTTGATATGCATAAACAGCAAAAATTATAAAATGTACTAAAAATACAATTAAATAAAAAATTCCATTAAATTTTTCGATCATATTAAAACGATATCAAAAATTAAAATTAAATAAAACAATTAATTCAATGATTTTTAAAGGCTAAAACTGCATATCTGTCGCGCGATATAAACACGAGAGACTCCAGAATAAAAATGTAACAGTATTAGGTTGCGGTTCAACTATTCGGAAAGGAATATTATGAGGAAAATAATACTAGCATTAATTTTTACATTAATGCCAATGTCTTCAATATCATTTGCAGATGGTCATAGTGGAAAAATTAGTCTTGCTGGTTTTTTTGTTGGCGATGCTAAAGCTATTGTGGATGAAAAAGGAAACGTCATGACTTTTACATACGAAGGTCAAAGTGGATTTAATGCAATTGAAGGTACTTCGTTTGGTGATAATTCATCACATCATTGTATAGGTGCAGGAACAATTCCAGGTAAAGGTTTTGAAATGGGTCATTGCAAAGTAATGTTTATAAATGGTGACACAGCAATAATTTATTATGAAATAAAATTAGGTTACTCAATGGAAGGTACTTTTAAATGTATCAGTGGTACAGGTAGGTATGAAGGTATCGAATGCAGTGGAACTACAGGTTACACACAAATTAAGTCTGCTCAGGAAGGTAAAATTCATGCAACGAATTATTATAGGGGCACTTATAAATTAAAAAAATAGGAAAATAATATGAAAAAAATAACAATAACTTTATTCAGTGTTTTGTTTCTAACATCTGCATACGCAGATATGAGTAAAAGCGATAAAGAAAAAGCTTGGGAATGTAGCGGTATTTACATGGCTAACTATTTCTTACCTTCAGGTGAAACATTTGAATACAGTATGAAAGAAAAATCTATGGCATCAGTAAAAGTTTTAAAAGCTTATGCTTTAGAAGTAGGAATTCCTGAAAAGGAATGGGATGAAGGCGTAAACAAAGCTGTTGATAAGCATTATGGCTCTAAATTTGACGAGTCTAAAACTAATGCATGTCACGACTTTGTAAATTCAACAATACCAAATGGAGAAGATAGAGTTAAAAAGGTAGCTCAAACTCTATATTAACAAAAAAAAGGAGGAAAAAATGAAAGATATACTAGTAGTAGGAAGACTTAAAGAAGGAGCCTTTGAAAAATTTATGGGTTTCATGCAGTCAGATGAAGGTATGGCTGAAAGAAAAAAAGTTGCAGATGTTAGTAAAACAATTGCTAGCGTTTCACCTGATAAATCAACTGTAATGTTTAAAATTGTAGTTCATGACATGGCAGCACTTCATTCATTTATGGATGGATCAAATCCAGTTTCAAAACCTGTATTTGATGAAGTAATGAATGGTTATGAAATTTACGAGTTAGCTAAAGTATAGTAGAAGACTAAGGCTACACATGCTGACTAATCTCTGCTAAACTTAGTAATTAAATTGTAAGTAACGAGGAGAAAAAATGGCTGGAATAGAAGTTAAAAGTTTTGATAAAGCAGATGAAGTAAATGATAATTTTAATAATGCTAAAATTGAAGCTGTCAAAGTTGGAAACCAAAGATTGATGAAACTTACTTTGCAACCTGGTTGGCAATGGTCAAAAGATATAAAGCCAACAGTTGGTGGTGATAGCTGCCAAGCAACGCATATAGGAATTATAATTTCTGGAGCTGTTAGTGCAAAACATAATGATGGAACTGAACTAACTTATAAAGCTGGTGATGCATATTCAATACAACCAGGTCATGATGGATGGGTTGTAGGAGATAAGCCAGCAGTAGTATATGAGTTTCATGGAATGTGGGGTGAATAAAAAAAAAGGAAAACTATGTCTATATTAGAAAAATACAGTGTTGCACTGAAAAATAAAGATGAAGCAGTAATGAATGAGCTTTTGCATGATGATTTTAAATTCACAATGCACAAGTCAGGAAATGTTTTAACCAAAAGTGATGTTATCAAATGGGCAATGAGTGGTGATATTAATCAAGATAAGGTTAGAATTGTTTATGAAAATGAAGAAGTTGGTATTCACCATGCCTTTGTAACATTTAATGATGGTAATGTTGAGGCGGTAATGGCAGTTTATAAATATGATAATGGAAAAATTGTCAGTTTAGAAACTGGTGCTACACCAATTCCAAAGTAAGTGAGTGAAATTGATTTTTATTTTTCGATAGGAAGCACATATACCTATCTATCCGTAACTAGAATACTTGATGTTGAAAAACAACATCAAGTAAAATTTAACTGGAAACCTTTTTCAGTAAGGGCAATCATGAAAGAGATGAACAATATTCCTTTTCCAAAGGATAAAATGAATAAAGTCAATTACATGTGGAGAGATATTGAAAGAAGGTCTGAGGGTTACGGTTTTTTTGCTAAAACGCCAGTTCCCTATCCATTATCAGAATTTGATTTAGCTAACCAAATTGCAATCCTTGGTTTTGAAGAAGGCTGGGGAGAAAAATTTGTTATTCTTACTTATAAAAAATGGTTTCAAGAAGGTAAAGAACCAGCCATCGAACCAAACATTTCCGAAGTTTGCTCAGAATTAAGCTTAGATAAAGATAAAATAATATCTGAAGCAAAAACCTCAGATATAGAAACAAAGTACAACGAAAACACAAACTCGGCTCGTGAAAATAAAATATTTGGTAGCCCATCTTTTATTGTAAAAAATGAACTCTTTTGGGGAGATGATAGAATGGAAGATGCAATTAAATGGTCTCTTAAATAATTCTATATATTCTCCTTAAATTCATTTAAAATCTCGCAATGAGTCTTGCAACTTCATATTTATTTTTAGGCATTGCAGTTTTTTTAGGTGTTACTTCAAATAGTTTTGCGAAAAGTGCGGAAGGTTTTACACTTCTAATTCCAAGTATAATCACCGCTATTACAATTGTATTCTGTATGTACGCACTTTCATTGGTAATGAAAAATATACCAATGGGAATTACTTATGCTTCCTTTGCAGGCTTAACAATTATAGCAACTGTTGTTGTGGGTATAATTAGATTTAATCAAGTACCCAATTTATATTCATTAATTGGTTTAGCTTTTATTATTGTTGGTGTTTTAATGGTTAACCTGTTAGGTAATAATTAATATGATTAATAAAAAATATGCTCAGCCATTATTCATGATTTTTATGTCCTTTGGCATGAGTGTGATTATGAGTGGCGTTGTAGTTGCTGTAAACACCGGAGTTACAGATGGCTTTATAGGTAGATGGTTTTATTCTTGGATGTTTGCATTTCCAATTGCATTAATTGCTGCCTTTACAATGGCTCCAATAATGAGACCATTAGTTAATAAAATTGCTTCAAAAGAATAATCATGAAACCGTTGTTAGGGTATTTATTTTTAGCTAACGGAATTATTTTTGGTATTGCCTCAAATAGTTTTGCTAAAATTTCTGAGGGATTTACAAAACTAACTCCTTCTGTTCTGTGTATTTTGTTTATGTGTATTACAATGTTTTCTATTGCAAAGGCTATGTCGGCTCTTCCAGTTGGATTTGCCTACTCTACTTACAGTGGTTTAACAGTTACGGGTGTTGTCCTTTTTGCGGTATTAAAATTTAATCAAATACCTAATCTTTATGGAATAATTGGAATAATTTTAATTATTATTGGTGTGATAATGGTTAATTATCTTGGACGACTAAACTGATATTTTTTTAAAATTTCTGGAAGCTCATGGCTTCCATCTTCATTTAATTGTAACTCATATTCGTTAACAACCGTGCTAGTATCTAAAGGTGAGTATAAATGAGGATACATATCTCCATTAGATGCTTGTTCCCATAATAAATGTTCAAGCTTAAAAGCATTTACTCTTAACAAAACTAGATTTTCTTTTTTGAGGTAATGTTTGTTTAAAGTTTCCTCTACCTGATCTTCTTCTGAAAAGTGAATATATCCATCTTTAAGATCTTTTTCTGACCCACCATAAGTTCCAGATTTTTTGGCCTTTTGCCACTCATCTTTATCTATAACTTTGAAAATAAATTCTAAATTCATTTCACCAAGAAGAATTTGGACCTTTTAAGAATTCTATTTCTTCTTCAGTAGATTCTCTTCCTAAAATTTCATTTCTATGAGGATATCTATGAAATTGTCTGACTACTTTTGTATGATCTTGCCAAAACTTTTTTATTTCATTGTATCCTTCGTGTTCTCTTAAATATTTGTTTAGCAAGTAATAAGCCATTTCATGATCACTAATTTCCTCACTATGAATTAAAGGTATCAACATAAATAATCTTTGATTTACATTCATAGCTTCTAAATAACCTGAATAAACCGCATCGTTTACAATCAATCTAGTTTTTTGATCTTGGACAAAAGCTTTTTTGTCATTTCTAAACATATTTCTTGAAAACTGATCGAATAAAATTACTAACGCTAAACAACTCATAGGATTATCTTGCCAATCATCATATTCATTTTGACAAGCAAGTTCATAATCTTTTAAAAAATTATCTTTAATTTTTTGATCAAAATTTTCATCTTTTTTGAACCGCATTTCAGAAGGAGTTTCTTTAAACCAGAAATCTAGAATTGCTTGTGCTCTTTCCGGTATCATTCAGCTAATGGTTTTAATAATTTTAAAATCTTTTTATGATTGGTTTTATTGTTTGAAACAATAATATTTCCTCCAACAACAGGGTTTTTGTTGCCCCATGTCGTTACTATTGCTCCTGCTGCTCTTACAATTGGCATTATAGGATGAATATCCCAAATCTTGTTCGCACATTGTGCAACCATTTCAAGTCTGCCTTCTGCTAATTGACAATAAGTCAATGCATCAAAACAAGGAAACTGCATTCTTTTTATAAATTTTTTAATTTTAGATTGCTGTCTTAAAGTTAATTGATTGTGAAATGCAGCAGCTAATTTTGCATTCGTAAAATTTAATTTTGAATTAACTTTAAGTTTTTTTTTTTTATTATTTTCAAATACATATGCAGAATTTTTATTCACATTTAAGTAATATTTTCTCATTTTAGGAAAATTTGCTAATCCTAAAATTGGTTCTCCATTGTAATTTAATGAAATGAGATTACTCCAACTAGGATTACCTACAACATATGATCTAGTTCCATCAATTGGATCTATCACCCAAGAAAATTCACTTTTAGTATTTTTGTGACCATATTCCTCACCTATAATTTGGTGATTTGGAAATTTTTTTGAAACTTTAGACCTTATGAATTTTTCAAATGCTTTGTCTGATGTTGTTACAGGATCGTAACCTTTGTCTTTCATCTTATTGGTTATCTTAAATGGCCTGTCTAACTTGGCGTAATAAAACTTAGTTAAATCTTTAGCAAGTTGATTTAAAAAGCTTGCATATATTGGATATTTTTTTGTATCAAATTTTTTCACAATGAACTCTTACTATTTAATTTATGTTGATTAAAGTTAAATTTTAAATAATCCTTAGCTTACTATTATGAAAATTGAGCTAGTTGAAAATAAGGTCTATTTTAATAATGGGTCTGAAAAAAAAGAAATTCACCCATTCTGGTTAAGAGAAAGAGTTAATGGTGAGGAGTATTTAGATAAAGGAACTCAGCAAAGACTTTTTGATCCTACCTTTTTAAGTAATGATGTTTCAATAAATAAAGTAAAACTTAATGAAAAATACTTAGAGGTTGATTTTAATGATGGTGTTAATTCAAAATTAGAAATTGATAAAATTACTTCTGAATTTTCAAAAGAAGATATTGTAATAAAATCTATTGAAAAAACCAAATGGGACTCTTCTTTAAAAAATATAAAAAATTTTAAATACCAAGAAAATTTTTACGAAAGTAAAGAGATGCACGATCTACTTGTTTTGTTTTACAAACATGGTTTTGTAATAATTAAAAATATTCCAACATCTAAAAATTATATTTTGGAATTTGCAAATTCTATAGGAAGTGTTCGAAGAACAAATTTTGGTGAATATTTTAATGTAAAATCTAAACCTGATCCAAACGATCTTGCTTATACGTCATTGGCATTAGCGCCTCATACTGACAATCCTTATAGAAATCCTGTACCATGTATTCAGCTTTTGCATTGTATAGAAAGTAAAGTTTCAGGAGGATTATCAACTTTAGTAGATGGTTATACAGTTACTGAAGATTTAAAAAATCAATATCCAGAATTTTATAAAATTTTAACTGAAGTAAAAGTTAGATTTAGATTTATAGATAAAGAGGTAATTTTAGAAACTATCTCTCCTTTGATTGAACTAAATGAGGATAAGAGTTTCAAGCAGGTAAGATTTAGTCCTAGATTAGACTATGTTCCAGTTTTAGAAAAAGAAAAATTAGATCTTTACTACCAAGCAAGAAAAAAAATATCCGAAATGTATAATTCAGATAAATATAGAATTGAATTCAAACTCGAGCCAAAAGACTTAATGATGATGGATAATCATAGACTTCTCCATGGAAGAACAGCTTATGAGTCAAAAGAAGGTGAGAGATTTTTACAAGGTTGTTATATTGATTACGATAGTACTGAAGGAAAACTTAGACACTTAAAAAGAAAGTTTAATCTTTAAACAAATTTTCTATTTGCGCTTCAGCCTCTTTGATGGATTTTTCATAATCTAGTGCCATTTGGTCTGCACTAATTATATCTACTTTTTCTATACCAAAAAAGTTAAGAATAAATTTTAACCAAGGAGTTAAAAAATCTTCTGAACTATTTAGTTTTGTTCCTCCAGAAGTAATAACTAGATATGCATGTTTATTTTTTAACAATCCCTCTCTTCTACCATTTGGTTTAAATCTAAAAGTTTCACCTATACGAGCAGCTAAATCCGACCAAGCTTTAAGAGTTGCTGGTGGTCCATAATTATAAATTGGTGCTGAAATTATAATGATATCACTCTCTTTTAATTCTTTTACAAGCTTATCAGAAAGCTCAAACATTTTTTTATGTTCTTCTGTTTGGTCTTTTTCATCAATATTCATTCCAGATTCTGTAAGCCCACTTACAAAAAGCATCTCATCATCTAAATCTCTATAAATTACTTCATCTTCTGGTTTTTTAATTTTATCTAAAAGTTTTTTTGCTAAAGCTCTTGAGGTAGAGCCTTTTTTTCGAGCACTGGAGTCTATTTGATAAATCTTCATTTATTCTTTTTATCCGAATTTTTGCATAAAAGGAAAGATTTCAATTATATAAAATCCAATTGCTTGTAATTGATTGGTTAAAATTAAAATACCTGTAACTAAAAGAGTTATTCCACCAATTTTTGAAATTAAATTTATGTTTTTCTTAAAATTTTTAGAAAATAATAAGAACCTTTGAATTAAGTATCCAGATAAAACAAAAGGAATAGCAAGACCTAATGAATAAGAAATCAACAAGATTACAGCTCTTGATAAAGTTTCTTCAATAGATGCTAAAGCTAAAATTGAACCTAAAATTGGACCAATACATGGTGTCCAGCCAAAACCAAAAGCAACACCTATAATATATGGAAAAAGGATATTTCTTGATTCTTTTGCATCAAACCTTTTTTCAAAATTTAAATATGGAATATTGATAATTCCAATTAATTGAAGAGAAAAAATTATAATAATTATTCCTGCTGAAATTCTTAACACCTCTGAATTTTGTAATAGCGCCTGTCCCAAAAAAGATGCTGATGCACCTAAAAGAACAAATACAGTTGAGAACCCTAAACAAAATAAAATTAATGGAAAAAAATTAATTTTTTTTTGATTTAAAATTTCTTGTAAAGATTGGCCAGAGATATAAGAAATATATCCAGGTATTAAAGGTAAAACACATGGAGATAAAAAACTTATAAGTCCTGCTCCAAAAGCAATTAAGTATTCAAACATTTATCCAGTATTTTTCATTGCTGCAGAAATACCTGCAATCGATGTCATTAAAGCATCTTCAAGAAATTTTTTATCTAAATTTTTATATTTTTTATTTGTTAATTTATTCATTACATTTGCCTGCAGTATATTTAGCATCTCCGTATAATTATTTCTTATAAATAAAGCTTTTCTAAATTCTTTTCTCTCTTTTACCACTTCTCTGGGGGTAATTTTATTGTGCAATTTGACCAGTGCCTCAAATTGAAATCTTAATTTTTTACCAATTCTTTTTAATGAGGCATCAGCTAAATTATTTTCATAAATAACTGATATTTCTGGATCCACCTTAGAAATTACCATATCTAAAATATCCATTGTTGATACAAAGTATGGCCAATTTCTTTCCATGTCAGTCATTATTCTTTTAAACTTTTTAATTGAACCATATCTAAGTGCTTCGGTTGTACCAAGCCAAGCGGGTAACATTAATCTAATTTGTGTCCAAGCAAATACCCAAGGAATAGCTCTTAAACTTTGAATGTTATCAACATTCTTTCTTTTGGTTGGTCTTGATCCAATTGCAAGTTTTCCTAGTGATTTATGTGGCGTAACTGTTTTGAAGTAACGAATAAAATCCTCACTTTGATTAAGATATTTTCTATATGAAGATGTAGAAATTTCTGACATTTTTTGAATTAATTCACGCCAATTGGTTTTTGATCTTGGTGGAGGATTTAAAGAAGCATCCATTACAGAACCGATATAGCTACAAAGGTTGTATTCAGCTAAGGGTTTGTATCCATACTTTTGTTGAATCACCTCACCTTGATCAGTAATTCTTATTTTGCCATTAACTGTTCCTGAAGGTTGTGATTTTAAAGTAGCCTGAATAGGTCCGCCTCCTCTTCCTGGAGATCCACCTCTACCATGGAAGAAAACAAGATCTATTTTATATTTTTTAGCTAAACTTCTAAGCTCCTCTTGAAGTTTATATTGATGCCAACTCGCAGATAATTTTCCAGCATCTTTACTAGAATCAGAATATCCAATCATCACTTCCTGCTTTGAATTAATCATTTTTCTATACCATGAAAGTTTGAATAGATTTGTCATTACTCCACTAGCATTTTTTAAATCATCCAAAGTTTCAAAAAGTGGCACAACTCTTAATAAATTTTTGTTTTGTGCCTGCATTTGTAAAAAATAAACAGATAAAATATCAGATGCCGTTGAGGTCATTGATATTACATATGCGCCTAGGCACTCAATTGGTGTTTTTGCTATCTGTTTGAAAGTATTCCAAACTTCTTTATTTTCTTTATCTTTTATTTTTATTTTATCTACAAAAAATTTTTTTTCTTTTATAGATTTATTTAATAATTTTACTTTTTTCTATTTCATTTAAAAAAGAATATTTTATATTTTTTTTCTTTTTAAAAATTTCGTTTAAAAGTTTTTCATGTCTATCTGCCTCTTGTCTTATATCTAATCTTGCTAAATTAATTCCAAAGCACCTGACTCTTCTCATTAAATCTAATAGGTCTGAATTTGCAATATACTCTCCTCGGTTTGCTTTTAATGATTTTCTTACTTCTCTTAATGGAATTGTTATTTCATTTTTATTTTGAATTAATCTAAATCTGCATCGTTATTTAAATGATTTTCAATTAATTGATGAGTTAGTCTTACCTTGTCTCTAATTGGTCTCAAATAAACTCTATAAGGTTCATAGCTATTTCCTGTTGCTCTTTTAATTTTTGTAGAGCATTCTTCCATTGATAAATCTTGTATTAATTTAGTCAGTTCTTTCTCATATAATTTTGCAGCTTGCCATCTAGAAAATAAAATTACCTTCTTTGTAACTTCAGCTGTTACATTAGGATTTCCATCTCTATCTCCCCCCATCCATGATCCAAATTGAATTGGATTAAAATCACGAGGTAAATCTTTCTTTAAA
>CACEEJ010000003.1 GCA_902558545.1 uncultured Pelagibacteraceae bacterium
GCCTCCATTTAATTATGTTGTAATAAATTTTTTAACTTTTAGTTTATTTTATATATTTTTAATAAAAAAAATTGAGTTTTATAAAAATAAAAGAATATTTTTTCTTTATGGTTGGTTATTTGGGTTTGGTTATTTTGTAAGTAATTTATATTGGATCTCAATATCATTAACGTTTGATCAAAATTTTAAGTTTTTAATACCCTTTACAATAATATTAATACCTGGTTTCTTAGCCTTATTTTATGCTTTAGTTGCTTATTTATTTGTGGTTTTAAAACCAAATAATAATTTAAGCTCATTTTTTCTTTTTTCTTTAATATTTGGAATAATAGAATTTGTGAGAGGATCAATACTCACTGGTTTCCCTTGGAATTTAATTGCTTATAGTTTCTCTAATCAAATCGAAATTTTAAACATTACATCAGTCATAGGCACATACAGTTTTAATCTTTTCTGTATTTCATTATTTACAGGTCCATCAATATTCATTTTAAGAGAGAATAAAAAAGATATTACTATTTGTGTTGCATTTCTTATTACAACAATGTCATTTTATATACTTGGTTCACAAAATTTAGAAAAATTTAATAATCAACAGGTAAAAAAACTTGATTATAAACTAAGAATTTTAAGTTCAAATATAGGCATAGATAGATTTTATAATAATATTGATCCAATAACTGCAATAGAAGAGCTAATTGAAATAAGCTCTCCTAAAAAAAATGAAAAAATAATTTTTATTTGGCCAGAAGGTATTATTCCAGGTATTTCACAAGACCAACTAAAAGAATACAAATGGTTATTTGAAAATAAATTCAACGAAAATCATTTATTAGCAATTGGAATTAATACCAAAGAAGATGAAAATAAAACTATTAAATATTTTAATTCATTATCTATTTTTGACTATGATCTTAATGTAATAAATTCATATAATAAAATTAATCTTGTTCCTTTTGGTGAATTTTTACCTTTTGAAAACTTATTAAAAAGCATTGGCTTAAAAACAATTACTAATGACTATGAATCATATTCAAAAGGTGAACAAAGAAACATAATTAATCTGAAATATAATAATTTATCAGTTAAAATATTACCCCTTATTTGTTATGAAATAATTTATTCAGGTAAAATTTTCACAAATAGTAACTTTGATTATATTGTAAATATTTCAGAAGATGGCTGGTTTGGTAAATCAATTGGACCAGAGCAACATTTAACTCATAGTATTTTTAGAGCGATAGAAAGTGGGAAATATGTTTTAAGGTCTGCAAATAATGGGACAACAGCAATTATTAATCCACTAGGAGTTATTGAGCAAGAAGTTGATATAAATAAATCAGGTTACATTGATTTAATTGAGTCAAGAAAAATTGAGACGACTCTTTTTGCAAAATTCGGAAACAAAATTTTTGGATTTATAATTTTATTGTATATTTTTTTGATATTTTCATTTAAGAAACTTAGAAATGAGTAATTTAAAAAATTATCTTTTCACAAGCGAGTCTGTCTCTGAAGGCCATCCGGATAAAGTCTCTGATAGAATTTCAGATATGGTTGTTGATAGTTTTATTTCTGGAGATCCATATTCTAGAGTTGCCTGCGAAACACTAACCACTACAAATAAAGTTGTTTTAGCTGGTGAAGTAAGGGGACCAGAAATTAAAAAAGATGAATTAATTCAAAAAGTAAGGAATTGTATAAAAGATATTGGTTATGACCAAGAAGGATTTACTTGGAAAGAAGCCACAATAATTGAAAGTCATTTACATTCCCAATCAGCTGATATTGCAATGGGGGTGGACTCATCAGGAAATAAAGATGAAGGAGCTGGAGATCAAGGTATTATGTTTGGATACGCATGTAATGAAACAGATGTTTTAATGCCAGCACCAATTCATTATTCTCATAAAATTTTAAGATTGATGGCGGAAGACAGAAAGTCAGGAAAGTTAAAAAATATTGAACCAGACTCAAAAAGCCAAGTAACATTTGAATATGTTGATGGAAAACCTTCGAAAGTTAAATCAGTGGTAATATCTTCACAACATTCAGCCGATGTTAATCAAGCACAAGTAAGAGATTTATTAAGACCTTATATGTTAAAATCTATTCCTGAGAATTTTCTTAATGGTTTCAATTATGATGATTTTTATGTAAATCCAACAGGTAATTTCGTGATTGGTGGTCCCGATGGAGATTGTGGTCTTACGGGTAGAAAAATTATTGTCGATACATATGGTGGTGCTGCACCTCATGGAGGTGGTGCTTTTTCAGGAAAAGATCCAACTAAAGTTGATAGATCGGCAGCTTACGCGGCAAGGTATATTGCTAAAAATGTTGTGGGTTCAAAAATTGCTGAAAAATGTTTAATTCAATTAGCTTATGCAATTGGTGTATCAAAACCACTTTCTATTTACGTTGATTTATTTGATAACGACATAGATAAAAATAAATTTGTTGTCGAAAAGATTAAAGAAAATTTTGATTTAAGCCCTAGAGGCATCAGAGAAATGTTAAATTTAAATAAACCAATATATGAAAAAACAGCTGCCTATGGTCATTTTGGTAGGACACCTGAGGAAAATGGTTCATTTTCATGGGAAAAAACTGATAAAACTGAGGTTTTTTCCAAATAGTTTCTGTTGAATTAAAAATAAACTTTACTATATTGCCATTACATTATTGAACTTTACAAAATGGGCTTTAGCCCATTTTTTTTTGGAGCAAACAAAATTATGTTGAATAAAAGAGCAGATAAACTTGAATTATTAAGAATTGCTGAAGCCGTAGCTTTAGAAAAATCAATTGATAAAGAACTTATCATAAGTTCTATGGAAACGGGCATTGCTAAGGCTGCAAAATCAAAATTTGGACAAGAAAATGAAATTAAGGTTTCTATTAATAGAGACAATGGAGATATTGAGCTTTTTAGAAAATTGATAATTGCGGAAAATCCTGAAAATTCAAATACTGAGATAAAATTGGAGGATGCAATTAATTTAAATGAACTAAATAAAGACAAGTCTATTGGTGACGAAGTATTACAACCACTTCCTTCATTTGATTTTGGAAGAATAGCCGCACAAACTGCAAAGCAAGTAATTAGTTTTAATGTAAGAGAAGCTGAAAGAGAAAGACAATTTAACGACTTTATAGATAAAAAAGACACAATTTTAAGTGGAATTGTAAAAAGATTAGAATTTGGAAATGTAATTGTTGATCTAGGAAGAACCGAGGCAATAATTCAAAAAAATGAATTGATACCTCGTGAAAATATTAAAGCAGGCGATCGTATAAAAGCTTTTTGTTACGATGTAAGAAGAGAACCTAGAGGACAACAAATATTTCTTTCTAGAGCTCATCCTAAATTTATGGAAAAACTTTTTGTGCAAGAAGTTCCTGAAATCTATGATGGTTTAATTGAAATTAAATCTTCTTCTAGAGATCCAGGAAGTAGAGCTAAAATATGCGTTAAAGCAGTCGACACATCTCTAGATCCAGTAGGAGCTTGTGTAGGTATGAGAGGTTCAAGAGTTCAAGCTGTTGTAAATGAGCTTCAAGGAGAGAAAATTGATATAGTTAATTGGTCAGAGGATCCTGCTATTTTGGTTTCAAATGCGCTATCTCCAGCTGAAGTACAAAGAGTTAACGTTGATAGTGAAAGAAAAAAACTTGATGTAATTCTAACTGAAGAAAATTTAAGTAAAGCAATTGGAAGAAGAGGTCAGAATGTTAGACTTGCAACCAAACTTTTAAATTTTGAAATCAATATAATGACAGATGCAGAGGATTCTGAAAGAAGACAATTGGAATTTAAAGAAAAAACAGAGAACTTTGTAAAAAATTTAGAGTTAGACGAAACATTGGGTCAACTACTTGTTGCTGAAGGATTTTCAACTATTGACGATATCAAAGATAGTTTAGCTGAAAACTTAACGAAGATTGAAGGTATAGAAGAAGATACTGCTAAAGCGTTAATAGAAAGAGCCAAAGAGTTTTATGAAAAGGATCAGGAGGATATTTCCCAAAGAATTAAAGAATTAGGTCTTGAAGATGCCTTGATTGATTTAAAGGGATTAACCCCTGGAATGTTAGTCACACTTGGTGAACAAAAAATTCTAAGTTTAGAAGATTTTGCAGATTTAGCATCTGATGAATTAACTGGTAGTTATGATGTGGTTAAAGGTGAGAGAGTCAAAATCCAAGGTTATTTGGAAGATTTTGCTCTATCAAAAGAAGAAGCGGATGAACTAATTATGTCTGCGCGAAACATTGTTTATAAAGATTGAGTGATGAGGTATGGAGAAAAAAACAAAATTAACAATTTCAGGCTCAGCCAAAAAATCAATCAAGAACATTGAGATTGCTAAATCTCAAGGAAAAAATTCTGTAGTAATTGAAAAACAAATTGGAAAATTCTCGAGTAGAGGTGGGTCATTTAGATCTAGTACGAATAAGCAAAGAGTCACCTCAACTTTCAACAGAGGAGCACCATTAAAAACTTCATTTAACCCTAAATCACCCTCTATAACAAACGATTTTGAAAAGAGAAAACTAGCAGAACAAAGAGCTACAAAACGACTTAAAGGAGATAGTGAAAACAAAGATAGAAAAGCTTTAAAAGCAGGAACAAAAAAGAGAGAGCTAAAGTTAACTGTATCAAGAGCACTAAGTGATGAGATTGATGCAAAACAAAGAAGTTTAGCATCAGTTAAAAGAGCAAGACAAAAAGAAATTAAAAATTCTACAAAAGATGATTCTCAAGAAAATTTAAAACCGATTAAAAGAGATATTAATATTCCTGAAGCAATTACAGTAAGAGAACTTGCAAATAGAATGGCTGAACAATCAAGTAATGTAATTAAGCATTTGTTTGGTATGGGTGTCACTGTGACTATCAATCAGACATTAGCTGCAGATACTGCGGAATATTTAGTTAAAGAATTTGGGCATAATCCAATTAGGGAAGAGAAAGCAGAAGAAATAATCCAAAAAATAAAAGCTTCAAGAACAGAAAATTTAAAAAATCGACCACCAATAGTTACCGTCATGGGTCATGTGGATCATGGTAAAACATCTGTTCTAGATGTACTGAGAAGTGCGAACGTGGTTTCAGGAGAATTTGGTGGAATAACCCAACACATTGGAGCTTATCAAATTGAAAGCCAGGGTAATAAATTAACATTTATTGATACCCCAGGTCATGCTGCATTTACAGAAATGAGAGCAAGAGGATCAAAATTAACAGACGTGGTTGTTTTAGTAGTCGCTGCTGATGATGGAGTTAAACCTCAAACAGTTGAGTCCATTAAACATGCTAAAGCTGCAAATGTTCCAATAGTTGTAGCAATAAATAAATGTGATCTACCAGAGGCAGATCCTCAGAAGATAAAAAATCAATTATTAGAGCACGAATTAATTGCTGAAGATTTATCTGGTGATACTTTAATGGTTGAGATTTCAACTAAAACAAAACAAAACTTAGATAAATTAGTAGAGTCAATAATACTACAAGCAGAGATTTTAGATCTTAAAACGGATTATGAATCTAAAGCTACAGGCATAGTTTTAGAGTCAAAAATTGATGTTGGCAGGGGTCCAGTTGCAAATATAATTGTTACTACCGGAACACTTGAGAAAGGTGATTTTTTTGTAAGTGGTTTAAAATGGGGAAAAGTAAGAGCGATTATTAATGACAAAGGTCAAAATATTAATAAAGCCTCACCTTCAACTCCTGTTGAAATTTTAGGTATAAATGGAGCAGCAAAAGCTGGAGATGATTTTATTGTTCTAGATACTGAAAAAGAAGCCAAAACATTGAGTGAAAATAGAGCTCAAGAAAGCAAAGATGGAAAAAATCCATTAACTTTTGCAACTCAAGATTCAGCCTTTTCAGATCAATCTACAGAAGAATTAAATTTAATTATTAAATCTGATGTGCATGGATCATCGGAAGCAATTAAAAATGCAATTAGTCAAATTAAACATGATGAAGTTAAACCTAAAATTATTCTAGCAGATATTGGAATGGTGACAGAGACGGATGTTACATTAGCTAAAGCTTCAAATGCAGTATTAATAGCTTTTAATGTTAAACCAAGTAAGGAAGCAAAAAAACTTGCTGAAAATGAGAAGATAAAAATATCTTCTTACAATATTATTTATGAAGTTTTAGATTATATTAAACAAAGAATGTCAGGGTTATTGGCACCTGATGTCCAAGAAAAAATTACTGGAACTGCACAAATTTTAGAAATATTTAAAGTTTCAGGTGCTGGAAAAGTTGCTGGTTCAAAAGTAACAGAGGGTGAAATTAATAGCACTTCAGATGTAAGAATTATTAGAGATGGTGCTATTATTTATACTGGAAAAATCTCAACAATATTTAGAGAAAAAAACCAAGTGAAACAAGTAAGTGGCGGTCAAGAGTGTGGAATTACAATTAAGGATTATATGGATTTTCAAAAAAATGACACAATAGAAGCATTTAGTGTTACATCTACTGAAAGGTCAATTTAATGGCAGATAGAATAGGAAAACCAGTATCACAAAGACAGCTTAGAGTTGGAGAAATGATTAAGCAGTCTTTAAGCATGATTTTTATTAGAAATGAGGCTAAAGTGCCGAATTTAGAAACAAATACTATAACGGTTACTGAGGTTAAAATGAGTCCAGATTTAAAAATAGCTAAAGCATATGTGCTTCCATTAGGAGGAAAAGATGCAGAGGAAACAATTAATGTTTTAAAGGAATACTCGTTTTTAATTAGAAAAATTTTATCACAAAAAGTGGTTATGAAATTTTTACCAAAATTACTTTTTAGAAAAGACGAATCTTTTGAGTATGCGGAAAAAATAGAAAACTTAATAAAACAAACAAATAAATAGGAAGAAAGAGGCATGAATAAAAAGGCACAAGAATTAGCAATGCACGATAAAGATACTGGATCTTCAGAGATTCAGATCGCTTTGCTAACAGAGAAAATTGAAACTCTCTCTAAACATATTAGGCAATTCAAAAAGGACAAACATTCATCTGTTGGATTGTTGAGAGCGGTAAATAGAAGAAAAAAATTGTTAGAATACCTAAAGAAAAATAAAATGGATTCTTACAAAAATGTACTGTCGAAATTGAATTTAAGAAAATAGAAGTCAAGATAGATAGAACGGAATGGAACGAAACGAACGAAACGAAATGGAAATGAAATGTTTAAAGTATACAAGAAGGAAATTGAAGTAGCGGGAAAGAAGATAAGTTTAGAAACAGGTAAATTAGCAAGACAGGCAGACGGTGCAATAATTGCAACATGTGGAGAGACAGTTGTATTAGCAACAGTAGTGGGAGCAAAAAAAGTAAATCCTGATATGGATTATTTTCCATTATCTGTAAATTACCAAGAAAAATATTATGCAGCTGGAAAAATTCCAGGTGGATATTTTAAAAGAGAAGCAAGGCCAACTGAGAGTGAAACATTAATCTCCAGATTAATTGATAGACCAATCAGACCTTTGTTTCCTGATGAATTTAAAAACGAAGTTCAGTTGTTACCAACTGTAATTTCTTATGACAAAGAAAATGAGCCAGATATTTTATCAATCACTGCTTCATCAGCAGCATTAGCTATATCAGGAATGCCATTTATGGGTCCTGTAGGTGCTTCAAGAGTAGGTTTTATAGATGGAAAATATGTTTTAAACCCATCTAAAGCAGAATTAGAAAAATCAAAATTAGATTTAGTCGTAGCAGGTACAAAAGATGCTGTGCTTATGGTTGAATCTGAAGCAAGTGGTTTAACAGAAGAAGAAATGTTAAACGCAGTTAAATTTGGACATGAAGGATTTGTTCCTGTAATTGAAATGATCGACGAACTTGCAAAAGAATGCAGAAAACCTGAGTGGACTGTTGAAAAGAAAGATTTATCTGAAGTTAAGAAAAAACTTGAGGAAACTTTCACGGAAGATCTTAAGAAAGCTTTTGCAACAAGAGATAAACAAGATAGATCTAATCAGATTTCAGAGATTACTGATAAAGCTAAAAAACTTTATGAGGAAGATGAAAACTACACAGATCTTGATGTTAACAGTCAGTTAAAAAATCTTGAAAAATCAATTGTTAGAACAGATATTCTGAAAAATAAAAATAGAATTGATGGTCGAGGATTGTCAGATGTAAGACCTATTTCTTGTGAAGTGGGTGTTTTACCAAGAGCCCACGGTTCTGCATTATTTACTAGAGGCGAAACCCAAGCAATTGTTGTAGCAACTTTAGGAACATCTGATGACGAACAAAGAATTGAAAGTTTAGATGGATTACAAAGAGAGCGATTTATGCTTCACTATAATTTCCCTCCTTTTTCAGTTGGAGAAACTGGAAGAATTGGAACTGGTAGAAGAGAAATTGGTCATGGTAAATTAGCATGGAGAGCAATCAACTCTTCATTACCAACAAAAGAAGCATTTCCATATACTTTTAGAGTAGTTTCAGAGATTACAGAGTCTAATGGTTCTTCTTCAATGGCTACTGTTTGTGGAACATCTTTAGCATTAATGGATGCAGGAGTTCCAATTAAAGAACCAGTTGCAGGTATTGCAATGGGTTTAATTAAAGAAGGTGATGATTTTAGTGTGTTATCAGACATTTTAGGTGATGAAGATCACTTGGGTGATATGGACTTTAAAGTTGCTGGAACTAAAGATGGAATTACTTCTCTTCAAATGGATATTAAAATCACAGGTATTACATTTGAAATTATGGAGCAGGCATTAAGCCAAGCTAAAGAAGGAAGAGTTCATATATTAGGAGAAATGAATAAAGCATTATCAGCTTCAAGATCTGATGTTGGAAAGCACACTCCAAAAATGGAACAAGTTAATGTAGATAAAAAAGACATTGCTGCAGTAATTGGAAAAGGTGGTGCAACAATCAGGGAGATAGTTGAAAAATCAGGAGCAAAAGTAGATGTAAATGACGAAGGTGTAGTAACAGTTGCTGCTCCAGATGAAGAGTCTAGAAACATTGCTATGCAAATGATTAAAGACATCACTGCAAAAGCTGAATTGAATAAAATTTATTCAGGAAAAGTAATGAAGATTATGGAATTTGGTGCATTTGTTAATTTCTTAGGAAAACAAGATGGACTGGTTCATATTTCAGAACTTGCAGATAAAAGAGTAGCTAAAGTTACTGATGTTGTCAAAGAAGGCGACGAAGTAAAAGTTAAAGTGATTGGTTTCGATAGAGGTAAAGTTAAACTTTCTATGAAACAAGCTGCTGAGTAATAGTATAAATTAAAATTGTTAACCCCTGGAATGAGAATTCTGGGGGTTTTTTTAACTAAATTAAACTATATTTTAAGTAATATTTTTAGGATCTGGCATTCCAACCTTGTTATATCCAGCATCTACATAGTGAATTTCACCAGTAACACCGTTTGCAAGGTCGCTTAATAGATATAACGCTGAATTTCCAACATCATGAATATCCACGTTTCTCTTAAGAAAAGAATGATCCTCATTCCATTTGTATAAGAATTTTGCATCTCCAATTGCAGAAGCAGCTAATGTTTTGATAGGGCCAGCACTTATTGCATTTACTCTCATTCCTTTAGCTCCAAGATCTCTTGCTAGATATTTAACACTTGCCTCAAGGGCTGATTTACAAACACCCATTACATTATAATTTGGAATTGCTTTATTAGACTCGTAAGTTAAAGTTAATAAACTTCCATTTTTTTTTATTACTTTTGAAGCTTCTTTTGCGACTTCAGTAAATGAAAAGCATGAAATTAACATACTTCTTAAAAAGTTTTCTCGTGTCGTATTTAAATATTCACCTGATAACTCTGATTTATCAGAGAAAGCAACTGCATGAACCACAAAATCAATTTCACCCCATTGAGACTTGATATCCTCAAATAATTTTACTACTTCCTCTTTTTTTTCAACATCACAACTAAATGTAACGTTTGAATTTAATTTTTCTGCTAAAGGAACAACTCTTTTTTTAAGAGCATCACCTAAATAAGTAAATGCTAGTTCTGCTCCTGCTTCTGCAAGTTTCTGAGAAATACCCCAGGCGATAGATCTTTCATTGGCAACACCCATGATTAATCCTTTTTTACCTTTCATTAAACTCATAAATTAAACCTTTTCAAAAATTAAAGCTGCGTTAGTTCCACCAAAACCGAAACTATTTGACATTACTGTATTTAAAGTTGTACCTATTTCAGTTTTTGCAACTATTGGAAACTTTTTAGCATCATCATCCATATCTGTAATATTTGCTGATCCTGTTATGAAATTATTTTTCATCATTATCAAACAATAGATTGCTTCATGCACTGAAGCAGCTCCCAGAGGATGACCTGACAAAGATTTTGTTGAACTTATTTTTGGTACGTCCTCTCCAAAAGTTTCTTTAATAGCATTAAGCTCAGTTATATCTCCAACTGGAGTAGAAGTTCCGTGAGTATTAATGTAATCAATTTTATTTTTAGCGGTTGACATTGCCATTTTCATACATCTAACAGCACCCTCACCTGATGGTGCTACCATATCGTATCCATCTGAAGTTGCTCCATAACCAGTTAATTCTGCATATATTTTAGCCCCTCTTGCTTTAGCATGTTCGTATTCTTCAAGTACTAATACGCCTGCACCACCTGCAATTACAAACCCATCTCTAGTTTTATCGTAAGCTCTAGACGCAGATTGTGGAGAGTCATTATATTTTGATGATAAAGCTGTCATAGCATCAAACATTGCTGTCATCGCCCAATGAATTTCTTCACTTCCACCTGCAAAAATAACATCCTGTTTACCCATTTGAATTAATTCCATAGAATTTCCTATGCAATGTCCACTAGTTGCACATGCAGAACTCATTGTGTAGTTAGTTCCTTTAATTTTAAATGGTACGGCAAGTGTTGCAGAAGCAGTGCTGGCCATTGTTCTTGGAACAATAAAGGGCCCCATTAGTTTTGGAGTTTTAGCTCTTGTTTTGTCTGCTGCAAGTATTACATTTTCAATTGATGGGCCACCGGAACCCATTACAATCCCAGTTTTAAAATTGCTCACTTCACTTTCTTCTAACCCAGAGTCCTTAATTGCTTCTTTCATTGCAATATAATTATAAGCTGATCCTGAACCCATAAATCTAATTGTTTTTCTATCGATATGATCCTCTAGTTTAATATTTGGTTTACCATGAACATGGCTTTTCAGGTTATGCTCTTTGTACTCTTCTGCAAAAGAAATTCCTGATTTTGAATTTAATAAAGATTGATGAACTTCTTCTTGATTATTGCCTAGACAAGAAACTATTCCTAAACCGGTGATAACTACTCTTCTCATTATTTAAATAAACCTACTTTTAAACTTTCTGCCGAATATATTTTTTTATTATCTGCAAGAACAATCCCATTTGCAAGCCCAACAGTTGTTCCTCCAGGAGACATAATTTTTTTCATATCTATTTCATATCTTACATTTTTTACACTCTGTAATACTTCGCCTGTAAATTTCACAGTACCCACTCCTAGAGCTCTTCCTTTTCCAGGATTTCCTAGCCAACCTAGAAAAAAACCTACCAGTTGCCACATAGCATCTAAACCTAGGCACCCTGGCATAACTGGATCTTTTTTAAAATGACAATCAAAAAACCAAAGATCATCTTTAATATCTAATTCAGCTTTTAAAGAGCCTTTATTAAACGCTCCATTATTTTCATTGATTTCCGTTATTCTGTCAAACATAAGCATTGGCGGGAGTGGTAATTTTGCATTACCAGGACCAAAAAGATCACCATTCCCACAAGTTATTAGATCATCATAGGAGTATGAGTTTTTTTTCATATTAGAGCACCCTTAATACTTGATTTAATCCTAATATAATATAATAAAACACTATATTTTTGTTCATACTTTAGAATAATTATAAAAAACAATGCCAAAAAACTGTAATTTTATTGAAAAATTGAGAGAAGTTGGGCTTAGACCTACTAAACAAAGAATAAAAATGTGTGAAGTTTTGTATAATAGAGAAAAAACTTTCCATTTCACAATTAACGATTTGGTTAAATTGTTATCTGAAAAAATGAATGAAAAGATATCTCTAGCCACAGTTTATAACACAGTTCATGCATTTGAAAAAAAAGGATATTTAAAAGAAATTTCAATCGATAGTCATAAAAGTTATTTTGATACAAACACCTCAGCACATCATCATTTTTTTGATGAAGATACGCATGAGCTAATCGATTGTGATGAGAGCGATATAGACAAAATAAATATTAGAAAAAATATTACAGGAAAAAAAATAAATTCTGTTGAAGTGTTAGTTAGAGTTGCGAGTGATAATCAAACTCAAAAATAATTTAATTAAATCATACACTTAAAATCTACATTATAATAATTCTAAACTGTTGACATACTGTCAATATGCATTATATGGTTTGTTAATCATTAAAAAGGAGAAAAAATGTCTTTAAAAGGAAGTAAAACAGAAGAAAATTTAAAAGAAGCATTTGCTGGTGAAAGTCAAGCAAATAGAAGATATCTTTATTTCGCACAAAAAGCTGACATAGAAGGTTACAATGATGTAGCTGCAGTTTTTAGATCAACAGCCGAAGGTGAAACTGGTCACGCACATGGTCATTTGGAGTATCTAGAAGAAGTTGGTGATCCAGGAACTGGTATGCCAATTGGTGAAACAAAAGCAAATTTAGCTTCGGCAGTACAAGGCGAAACTCATGAGTATACTGATATGTACCCTGGAATGGCTAAAACAGCTAGAGAAGAAGGCTTTGAAGAAATTGCTGACTGGTTTGAAACTTTAGCTAAAGCTGAAAAATCACACGCTGGTAAATTTCAAAAAACTTTAGAGTCTATTAGCTAATAAAATTTCTTAGTGGGCGACTAACGCCCACTAAAAACAATTCGAATTTCAAATAACAAAATATATGAGCAAAGAAGGAAGTTTAGGTGCACCTATACGACATCCTATAGATTTTGAGCATCCTGATTTTTTAAATCCTGAAAAATTAGATGCTGAAATGAGAAGAGTGTTTGATATTTGTCATGGATGCAGAAGATGTTTTAATCTCTGCGATTCATTTCCTAAACTATTTGACATGATTGATGAGTCTAAAAATGAGGATGTTGAAAGCTTATCTAGTGATCAATTTGCTCCTGTCGTTGATGCATGCACTTTGTGCGATATGTGTTTTATGACTAAATGCCCATATGTTCCACCTCATGATTTTGATTTGGATTTTCCACATTTAATGCTGCGATATAGAACGGCTCAAAAAAAATTAGGTAAATTACCAAGCGTACCAACACAATTAGCTCAAATAGATCGAAACGCTAAAATTGGTATTATGTTCTCAAAAATAGTTAATTGGGCATCAAATATTAAAAATAAATTAATTAGAAAAATCTTAGAACTAATTACTGGAATAGATAAAAGAGTTCAGTTACCAAAATATAACTCAGAAACTTTTTCTAATTTTTTTAAAAAAAATAAAGATAAGATAAATTATCTAACACCTTCTAAAGATAGAAAAGTAGTTATTTATTCAACTTGTTTTGTAAATTTTAATAAAAAAAATACGGGTGTTGCTGCTTTAAAAGTTTTGAAAAAAAATGGTGTAGAGGTTCAAGAAGCTTATCCTGGTTGTTGTGGGATGCCATTTTTAGAGCAAGCAGATCTCCCTAAAGTTGTTGAACAAGCAAAAAAAGTTTCTAAGGATTTAATCGAATGGATTGATAAAGGATATAAAGTAGTAACTTTAACAGCAAGTTGTGGATTGATGTTAAAATTCGAATGGCCTTTGTTATTACCAAACGATGAAAAAATAAAAAAATTATCTGCAAATGTTATGGATATTGATGAGTATGTTGTTGATATAGCAAACAATGAGGGATTAGCAGAAGGATTAAATGAGATTGATGGAGGAGTAACCGTGCATCATGCTTGTCATGCTAGGGCACAGAACATGGGTATTAAAGCAAGAGATATGTTAAAATTAATACCAAACGTTAAAATTGATGTTGTTGAAAGATGTGCGGGTCATGGAGGAACTTTTGGAGTAATGAAAGAAACTCATGATTTAGCAAATAGAGTTGGAAGACCTACAGCTAGACAAATAAAAACTAAAAATAATAAGTATATGGCTTCTGATTGTCCTTTAGCTGGTAAACATTTAAAACAGTTAGAAGTTGATACAAACATATCTAATGATGAGGCACTACATCCTATCGAATTGATGGCAAAAAGTTATAACTTATGATCATGCCGAGAGAGAAAAGAGAAATTCAGAAAGAAGACATCATACCTTTAGATGTTTATATAGAAAAGAGACGCGAATTAAGAAAAAATATTGTTGATTATAAAAAAAATAGAAGAGTTGCTTTAGGTCCTTACGCCACATTTTATTTTGAAAGTTATGAAACAATGTTAGCTCAAGTACAAGAAATGCTATATATTGAAAAAGGTGGAGATGAGCAACTTCAGGATGAGTTATCTGCTTACAATCCTTTAATACCTAATGGTAAAGAACTAACGGCAACTTTAATGTTTGAAATAGATAACCCTATTTCAAGAGCTGCGTTTCTTGGAAAAGTTGGTGGAATAGAAGAAACAGTATTTATGAAAATAAAGGGTGAGAAAATTAAAGCAGTCCCTGAAGAAGATGTTGATAGAACTTCTGCTGAAGGAAAAGCTTCTTCAGTACATTTTATTCACTTTAATTTTACTGATGATCAAATAGAAAAATTTCAATCTAATAGCTCAGAAATTGAGCTTGGTATTGATCATAAAGAATATTCTCATAGCACAAAATTATCTAAGGAAAATATAGCCTCTTTATCTGCTGATTTTAATTAATTTAGTCCCCAAATATTATCTGTTTTAATCCAACCTTCAAATTCTTCTGATGTAATTTTGCACCAATCTTTTTCACACTTTTCTATAATTAGTAATCTCCCTTCTTTGATTTGAGCAACTGGCTTAGCAAAAGATGTAGGTTTCTTAAATAAAACTTTATCTTTTGTGGCTATTACTGAATTACTTTTTTTTAATTGTGAAATATGAATCCATCCGCTGTTATTTTTAAAATCAATAATTCGTCTAAAATTTTCTTTTTTATCGATTTGTTTTAAAGGTAGATTTATTTTCTTGTAAACATACTTGACGTCAGATTCAAAACTTGGTCCATAGCGTACGTTCACCTTATTTTTTTTAAGAGAAACAAATATTTCTCCTGCATTACTTGAGGTAATAAAGAATATTAAAAGAAAGTATATAAAAATATTATTTATTAGATTTTTTATTTTCACTTTTCTTTGTTTTATTTAATTTAACTTTTCTAAAGCTTAAATTTAATAAATCTATAATAAGAATAAATCCATTTAAATTTTGACCAATTTTTAATATTTTTTTTAATACTTCATTAGCTAGCATTGTTCCAATTGTTCCTGCTACTGGTCCCAATATTCCTTCATATTCACAGTTTAATATTTCATCAGTAATAACTTCCTCTTGATAGAAGTCTCGTAAAGAAGGAGTATTTTTATCTACAAAATCAAAAGTAAAAATATGACCATCAAATTTACTAATTGCTCCAGTCACAAGAAATTTTTTATATTTTAAACTTAAATCATTTATTAAAAATTTACTTTCAAAATTATCAGTACCATCAATAATGAAGTCATAATTTTTTATTATTTTTTCAAATTTTACTCTATTCATTTTAAAGTTATAAAGATTTATTTTTGTTTTTGGATTTATTCTATTTAGTTTTTTTTTGGCAATTATAACTTTTGAGTGATTTAAATCTTTTTCATCATATAAACTTTGTCTATGAATATTTGATAGGCTAACGATGTCATGATCAACAATTCCTAGTTTCCCAATGCCAGATCGGGTCAAAAAATCAGCCGCTGGACATCCTAGACCACCCATCCCAATTATTAAAACCTTCGAGTCTAGGATTTTTTTTTGTCCTAATGGACCTATGTTTTTTAAAATTATTTGTCTAGAAAATTTATCTATTTCTTTTTTGCTTAAATTTTTGCTCATTTTCCAGTAGAGCCAAAACCACCTTCTCCTCTAATTGTTTCTGGTAGATCATCAGTTTCCTCAAGATCCATTTTAATTACAGGAGTTAAAATCATTTGTGCTATTCTATCTTTATTATTTATTAAAAAATCACTTTTACCGTGATTAAAAAGGATTACTTTTATTTCTCCCCTGTAATCACTATCAATAGTTCCAGGTGCATTTAAAACACTTATACTATTTTTTGCAGCTAAACCAGATCTTGGTCTTATTTGGATTTCGAAATCACTAGAAAATGCTACTGTAAGACCTGTTGGAACTAAACATGATGAGTTTGGTTTAAGATTAATAGGTTCTTTTACTAATGCCATTAAATCCATACCTGATGCACCTTCTGTTTTGTAAGCAGGTAATTCAACTGCAGGGTCTAACTTTTTGATAAGAACTTTTGCCATTAATTTAATTGATCAATTATTCTATCAACTATTTCATCAGAAATTCCAGATTTTTTTTTGTAAGGAAGTTTTTCTTTTTTAATGTCTCTGTTTTTATAATGAATTGTTACCTCGTTATAATCAGAATTAAATCCTATGTCTTTATTTGATACATCATTAGAAATTATCCAGTCGCAATTTTTCTTATTTAATTTTTCCTCTGCATTTTTATCGATCTGATTAGTTTCTGCTGCAAATCCTATTACAAGCTCAGGTCTCATGGAGTTATGGTTAGACACATAATTAAGTATATCTATATTTTTTTCTAGGTTTAAATTTAAGTTATCTTGTTTTTTAATTTTATTTTCATATTTTTTATGAATTTTAAAATCAGCTACCGCAGCAGAAAAAATTGCTACATCAACAGGTAAATTTTCTTGAGTGGCAACTAACATTTCATCTGCTGTTTCAACTTTTATAAGATTAATATCTTTAGTTATTTGAAGATTAGTTGGACCTGATATTAATGTTGTATCAAAACCTTTTTTGGATAACGATTTTGCCAATTCATATCCTTGTTTGCCACTTGATTTATTCGTAATAAAACGAACTGGATCTATGTACTCATTAGTTGGACCGGCTGTAACTAATGCTTTAAATTTTTTATTATTTTTTTGAGTTAAGAAATATTTATCAATTTCTCCAGCAATTACTGATGGGTCTGACATTTTACCCTCTCCATATTCACCACATGCCATGTCACCGACCTCTGGACCAATTAGTTTATATCCAAACTCTTTTAATTTTTTTATATTTGTTTTAGTAGTTGTATGCTCCCACATTCTTACATTCATTGCTGGTGCTAAAATAATGTCTTTATCTGATGCCAAAATAACAGTGGATGCTAAATCATCAGTTGTTCCTTGAGCCAGTTTCGAGATAGTATTTGCCGTTGCAGGTGCAATTACAATTATATCTGCCCATCTTGAAAGTGAAATATGATCCATTTCAGCCTCATTTTCTACACTAAATAAATCACTATAAACTTTACCTTGAGAAAGTGATGTTATTGAAAGTGGAGTTACAAACTCTTTTGCACTTGTTGTAAGAATTGTCTTTATTTCTGCACCATTTTTTTTAAACAGCCTAATTGTTTCAAGACTTTTATAAGCAGATATTCCTCCACAGATAATAAATAGTATTTTTTTATTTAACAAATTTTTCATCTGCAGAATTAAAATACTATAAGGCCAAAAATTACAAGAAGTAATAAACCAATAATAGATTGATTTCTAAATGCTATCATTTCTGATTTCTTATCATTCAGAGCGGTGTAAGAATTTGAATTTTGTGGAATTTGACCACTAGCTAAAAACGTTAATGCTTGATTTGCTTTATCCATAATCTCAGGAAATTCTGGTAAACGTTTAATCACTTCAGATGTATTTTTTAAAGTTTCATTTAAATTATTAATTGGATCTTTGGTTTCTTTAAGCCAATTTTCTAGTACAGGCTTTGAAGTTGTCCAAATATTTGTGTTTGGATTTAACTTTCTTGCTACACCTTCAACAACAACCATAGTTTTTTGCAACATTAATAATTGAGGTTGAGTTTGCATATTAAACTTTTCTGTTACATCAAACAATTGTTTGAGTAATTTACCTCCCGAAATATCTTTTACTTCCTGACCAAATATAGGCTCACCAATTGATCTCAAAGCTTGAGCTAGATCATCGATTGGTACTTCTTTTGGAACTAATCCAGCCACTAAATGAACTTCAGCTACTTTACGATAATCTCTTTGAATAAATCCAAATAAAATTTCTGCTAAAAACCTTTTACTAAGTTTGTCTAACCTGCCCATAATCCCAAAATCTATAGGTACAATTTGGCCACTATTATCAACAAAAATATTTCCTTGATGCATATCCGCATGAAAAAAACCATCTCTTACAGCATGTCTTAAAAAATGTTGGATAATATCTTCAGCTATTTTATTAGTATCTAAATTTCTTTTCTTTAGCTCCTCAGCTTCTCTTATTGAAATTCCATCTATCCAATCCAAAGTCATTACATTTTCACTAGTAAAATTCCAATAAATTTCAGGAACTTTAAATCCAGCATCATTTTTAGTGTTTTCAGCATATTCATTAGCCGCAGCAGCTTCGAATCTTAAATCCATTTCAAGATTAGTTATTTCTTTAAGTAAAAAAACAACTTCAACAAGTTTTAATCTTTTTGTTTTTTTTACAAATGACTCAATAATAAATGCAAATAACATCATTGCATCTATTTCTTCATTGAATATTTTTTTTATATTTGGTCTTAAAATTTTTATTGCTACATCTTTAATTGTTCCATTATCATTTATTTTTGCTTTATGAACTTGTGCAATTGATGCAGCAGCAACTGGTTCACTTAAATCAATTATTGAATTAAATGCATCAACTCCAAGATCTTCTTTAATAATTTCTTTTGCTTCATGAATTGAAAAAGGGGGTAATCGATCTTGAAGTTTTTCTAGCTTTAAAGATAATTCTTCTCCGATTATATCTGGTCTAGTAGCAAGAAATTGACCAAGTTTGATGAAAGTTGTACCCATAGATTCTAATGACCTAGATAGTCTTTCACCATCATCCTCAATTAAATTACTTTGTACCTTTTTTTCAAACGAAATAGATAAAATTTGGAATAATATTGTTACAGCTAAAGGAGGTTTTTTAAATTTTGATGCAATTTTTAAAATATCTGATTTTGCAATTTTTCTTCCTAATTTAAATAAAGTAATAAGTTTTTTAATCATTAAATTTTCCAACCACTATGAATTGAAACAATACCACCAGAAAGATTTCTATATGAACATTTATGAAAATTATTTTTTTCCATCAACTCTATTAATTCATCTTGATTAATAAATTGTTCAATACTTTTGATTAAGTATTCGTAAGGTTCTTTTTCTCCAACTACAAACTGACCAATAATAGGAATGAGTTTTGAATAATTTTTATATACAAAATCAAGATTTGAATTTTGAATCTTAGAAAATTCCAGACATAGATAGCGTCCCCCAGGCTTTAAAACTCTATAGGCTTCTGAAAGTGCTTTATTTAAATTTTTTGTATTTCTTA
Organism: uncultured Pelagibacteraceae bacterium; assembly: GCA_902558545.1. Taxonomy (GTDB): domain Bacteria; phylum Pseudomonadota; class Alphaproteobacteria; order Pelagibacterales; family Pelagibacteraceae; genus Pelagibacter. Next base: position 19,624 of record CACEEJ010000003.1, read on the forward strand.
GCCCAAAGCTAATAGTGTAATAGTCAAATGAATTGTCTGTTATTGGTAATTTTTCTGCTGGAGAAATAACCCATTTTACATTTTTGTAATTAGATAATTTTTGCTTTCCTTGACTAACCATTCCTTTATTAGGGTCTACACAAGTAATTTCAGCTTCTTTATTTGTGCTATCTAAAAATAACTTTCCAACATCCCCCGTCCCACACGCAACATCTATTAATTTTCTATTAACTCTTGGATTCATCATATTGATTAAACTTTTTTTCCAATATCTATGTACACCCATAGACATAAAGTCATTCATTAAGTCATATTTGTTGTAGACCTGATTAAACACATTTTCTACAAGTCCTTTTTTATTTTGAAGATTTTGTTGCATAAAAAAATATATATTGAATATAGTATCAAATGCCAGAATTACCAGAAGTAGAAATTGTTAGACAATCCCTTCATAAAAAGATCAAAAAAAAAAGCATAAAAAAAGTAATAATCAGAAACAGGAATTTAAGGTTTAAAATACCAAGTGATTTTGAAAGTTTTCTTAAAAATAAAAAAGTAATTGAAGTTAGTAGATTTTCTAAATATTTGATTATCCATTTTCAAAATGAAGATTATTGTTTAATCCATTTAGGAATGTCAGGAACAATTCATATTCTTGATAAGAAAAAGCCTCTAAAATTTACGAATACTAGTTTTTATCACTCACCTTTTTTACCTAAAAAACACAATCATGTAGAGTTTGTATTTGATAGCTTGAAAGTAATTTATAATGATCCAAGACGTTTTGGATTTTTTGAAATAATTAAAAATTATCAAGATTTAAAAAAAAGATTTAAATCAATGGGACCTGAACCATTTAATGGCAAATTTAACTTAAATTATGTAGTTAATTATTTTAAGAAAAAAAATAAGGATATAAAAAGTTTCTTACTTGATCAGAGATTTGTTTCTGGAATAGGTAATATTTATGCAAGTGAAATTCTTTTCGCGTGTAAAATAAATCCATTTAAAAAGGCAAAAAGACTTAACAAAAATGAATGTCTAAATATTATTTTAAATTCTAAGAAAATACTTCAACAGGCAATTAATAAGGGAGGTTCAAGTATAAGAGATTTTAAAGATATTTCAGGAAACAAAGGTAACTTTCAAAAAGAGTTTAAAGTTTATCAGCAAGACGGTACTGGTTGTAAGCGTACGCAGTGTAAGGGTATTATAAAAAAAAAAATAACATCAAATAGATCAACTTTTTTTTGTATTTCTTGTCAAAAATAGTTAAATATTTAGTTGACCACTTTAAATTCTCAAGCTATACCCCTGCGCAGATGGCAAACACAAAATCAGCAATTAAGAGAATTAGAAGAATTTCTAAACAAACAGCGGTAAATAAAGCTAGAAAGAGCAGGTTTAGAAACGCTCTTAAGAAAATGAACCTTCTAATTGATGGTAAAAAGAAAGATGAAGCTCTTAAATTTCTACCAAAGTTAAACTCTGAGTTGATGAAAATTGCAAAAACAGGAATAATAAAAAAACAAAATGCTTCTAGAAATGTTTCTAGAATAACAAAAAAAATTGCTGCAATCTAAACGTTAGTTTAAATTTTCAAACAACTCCTGATATCTACATTATATATTTAAGTTTTGCATTAAGTTACTATATTTAGATTTAGTAAATATTTGGATTATCATCATTCAATCTATATTTGATTTAATTTTAATTCAATCAATTAATTGATTCAATCTATATTCGATTCAATTTATAATTTTAAATTTAAGTTTAATTTAAAAATTTTTTTTAAATATAAATCACAATCATAGATTTTATTTTTTTTTAAATTTCTTTATTAACTTGTTGCAAATTTTTTTAAATAGTTCTAACTGAGATTTCCCCTTAAGTTATGAATAAATTAACAAATACAAAAAATATTAATAATTTTTCTCCTGAAAGTTTCGAATGGAAAAAAGTACAGAATGAAATGAAAAATAAACTAGGCTTAGAAGTTTATGAGAGCTGGTTAAAAAAGATTTCTTTTGTTGAGGAATTCAATAATTACTTATTATTATCAGTTCCAACAAGATTTATCAGAGATTGGATTACATCAAGGTATTTAGACCAAATATTAAAGATAATTAAGTTATATAAGAAAGACATTATTAGAATTGAGTTCAAAATAGTTGAAAAAGCTCAAGATATCACTTTAAAGGAAAATAATATTAAAGAGAATAATACTAATGAAAACGTTTCATTTATAAAAGACTCTTATCTTCAGTATAATCGAATTGATCCAAATAAAAGATTTGATAATTTTATTACAGGTTCAAGTAACAAATTAGCTTACGAAGCTTCTTTAAAAGTTTCAGAAAATATATCTCATTATAATCCACTTTATATTTATGGTGGTGTTGGGATGGGAAAAACTCACTTATTAAATTCAATAGGTTTAGAGCTTAAAAAAAATAATAAAGTAATGTTTATTTCTGCTGAACGTTTCATGTATCAGTTTGTAAAATCAATTAAATCAAACGACATGGTTAAGTTTAAAGAATATTTTAGAAATACAGATATTTTAATAATCGATGATATCCAGTTTATAAGTGGAAAAGAGGCTATGCAGGAGGAGTTCTTTCATACATTTAATGCATTACTTGATAAAGGATCTCAAATAATAGTATCAGCTGATCGAGCACCAAACAAATTATCAAGGATTCAAGAAAGAATTAAATCAAGATTTTCAGGTGGATTAGTTGTTGATATTCAAAAGCCAGACCTTGAGCTAAGAAAAAAAATAGTTGAAAAAAAAACTGAAGAATTGAATGCTTTGTATTCCGAACATTTACAAGTTTCTAGAGAAATTCAAGATTTTATAAGTAATGAAATAACCGGAAGTGTAAGGGAACTAGTTGGAGCAATAAACAGAGTTGTTTCATTTTCAAGAATCTATAACAAAGCCCCAAATCTTGCTGAAACTAAAGTAGTTTTAAAGGATTTATTAAATTTAGCAGAAAATAAGGTTACAATAGATCTAATTCAGACAATTGTTTGTAAGTTTTTCAAAATCAGCAAAAATGAAATGCTATCATCTAGAAGATCAAGATATTTAGTAAGACCTAGGCAAACGGCAATTTATTTAACTAAAATTTTAACTTCAAAATCATTACCTGAAATTGGAAGAGAATTTTCTAACAGAGACCATACAACAATAATTCATTCCGTAAAAACTATTGAAAAGATAAAAGAAAAAGATCCTGAGATGGTTGATAATATAAATAAATTAAAAAACCAGATTTTATATAATAATAAAGAAAATGAAATTTAACATTAATCAACAGGATCTTCAGCAAGCATTAAATTATTGCCAAGGAGTTATTGAAAAAAGAAGCACATTACCAATACTTTCTAATATTTTGTTAGATGCAAGCAATTCAAAACTTACTATCACTGCGACTGATCTAGATTTAATATTTATACATCAATTAAATAATGTAGAAATTCTAGAGGAGGGCAAAACAACCACAACTTCCTCAATAATGTATGATATTATAAGAAAGTTTAACTCAGGAAAAAAAATAAATCTTTCTCTAACAGATATAAGTAAATTACAAGTAGAGTCTGAAAAATCTATTTTTAATTTGAATTGCATAAGTGCAACAGAGTTTCCACTGACAGACGAAAATTTTAATCAAAATGAATTTATAATTAAATCAAAACAATTATTGAAATTATTAAATAAGTGTAAATTTTCAGTCTCTAATGACGAAACAAGGCATTACCTAAGTGGAATTTATTTTCATCAAACAGAAGTTGAAGATAAAAATTATTTAACAGCAGTTGCAACTGATAGTCATAGAATGTCTATTTCAAAAATTCGATTAGAGGAAAAAATTGATTTTGATCCAATAATTTTACCTAAAAAAACAATTTTTCAACTTTGCTCTTTATTAGATAGCTATGATGGAGATGTGAAAGTTTCAAATGTGAAATCAAAAATAAAATTTGAATTAAATAATAGTATTTTAATTTCGAAACTTATTGATGGGAAATTTCCTAATTACATTCAAGTTATACCTAAAAATAATCAAAAAAAATTAGAAATAGACTTAAAATTATTTTTAAATTCAGTTGATAGAGTAGCATCTGTTTCATTAGATAAAAAAGATGGTGTGAAATTCAATTTATCTAAAGACACTTTAGATCTGTCAGTAAATAATACTAACAGTGGTGATGGTAAAGAAACTTTAACCGTTAAGTTTGATCATGATTTAGAGATAAGTTTTAACTCTAGATATTTGATAGATGTTGCTTCACAATTAGATGGAGATATAGTTGAAATTTTCCTTAATGATACTGGTTCACCAGCACTGATAAAAGATCCGGGTGATTTCGATAGTATTTTTGTTGTTATGCCTATGAAGGGCTAATTAATTAAATCTAACTCTGAATAAATATTTTTTTCAAGAATTTGAATAAAATTTTCCTTTGTTAACCCAGAAGGAATTGGTTTTAGAATAGAGATTGTAATTGTTTTATTAGATTTCTTTTTACCTTTTTTAGGCCACACATATCCAGAGTTAATTGCAACTGGCTGACAAGCAACATTTAGCTGTTCATAAATTCTCGAAGCACCTTTTTTAAAAGGTGGTCTTTCATCTGGAAGAACTCTAGTTCCTTGAGGAAAAATAATTAAAGGTCTATTAGAAATAGCCATCATTTTTGAAATATCATCGAAAAAACCCAAGTTATCTTTTGTAACTTTGTTTCTTTTTATTGAAATTGATCCTATTTTTTTTAAGTACCAACCAAATATTGGAATTAACAATAATTCTTTTTTTAGAATAAATACAGGTGAGTTAAAGATAGTTTGTAAATAAAAAGTTTCAAACATTGATTGATGAGATGCTGCTATAAAAAATTTTTCATTATTAATAATATTTTCTTTTCCTTTGATTGAAATTTTTACTGACAGAACAAACCTTAAACAAAAACTGGCCCAATGGCCCATTAATTTACCTCCCATCAAAACTACCTGTTTAGGTAAAAAAAATGATGGTAAAAAAATTATTGAAATAAAAATGATTCCAGTGAAAAACAATATTGAAAATAAAAAGTTTCTTATCATTTTTGTCAAAAGCTAAATTATATCTTTATGCTTTTGTCTTTTTCTTATTACTTTAATTTTTGATCCTTTTATTAATAATTCTATTGGTTTAGGTCTTAAATTATAATTTGAGCTAAGTGACATTCCATAAGCACCCACATCACATATTGCTATTAAATCTTTTTCATTCAAAACTTGAAATTTTTTTAATGTAACAAATTTATCTGTACTTTCACAAATAGGACCTACAAATTCATATGGTTTTTTAGATGTTTTGTTAGATTTTGTAACAGGTAAAGTTTTATGAAATGCACCATACAAAGCAGGTCTCATTAAATCATTCATTGCGGCATCTAAAATTATAAATTTTTTACTTCCGCTATCTTTAATATAGATTATTTTTGACACTAATGTCCCGGTATCACCAATAATTGATCTACCTGGCTCAAATATAATTTTAACTTTATGTTTTCTTAAAAATTTGAGAATAGCTGTGTTATATTTTTTATAATTAAGTTTTTTATTTTTATCAGTGTAAGTAATACCCATACCTCCACCTAAATCTATAAATTCAAATTTATGATTTGTTTTACTTAGAATTTGACTGACCGCTTTAAGCATTTTTTCATAAGGTCTATGGTCTAAAATTTGACTGCCTATATGAACGCTTAGACATTTTAAATCAATATTTTTTGAATTTTTGCAATAATTTATAATTTCATAGAATGTATTTTTATTTACACCAAATTTATTTTCTTTTTTCCCAGTGGATATTTGACTTAATGTTTTTGCATCTGTATTGGGGTTTAGTCTTACGCCAATTTTTATTCTTTTATTTTTTGATTTTGCTATTCGATTTATTTCTTTTATTTCACTTAAAGACTCAGCGTTAAGAAGCAAAATTTTTTTATCAATAGCAAAGCTGATTTCACTTGTTGTTTTACCAACACCAGAAAATACTATTTTGCTTGGATTAATTCCTGCTTTTAGTGCCATCATCAGTTCTCCTACCGAAACAACATCAGCACCTAATCCAAATTTTTTAATTTCTCTAATTATATTAATATTTGTGTTGGATTTAACCGCAAAGCAGATAAGTGGTGAAAAAGATCTGAAGTTTTTTTTAAAATTATTAATATTTTCTTTTAATTTAGAATAGGAGTAAGAATAAAATGGAGTTCCAAATTTATTTGCAATTTTTTGGAGATTAATTTTTTCTATTGTTAGTGTTTTATTTATGTATTTCATTAAGCTAAGTTAACTGAAACTTTTTTTATTTCTGCTTTTTTATCTGGGTCTACGTATTTAGGATCACCTTTTTTTCCACAAGAAATAACGGCACAAAATAACAATATAATTATGGTAAAATTTTTAATCATTTTTCTCTTTTATATTTCATTATCATTTTTTTAATATTATCAAAAGAAGTTCCACCATAAGATTTTTTCGAATTAATTGAATTTTTTAAATTAAATACTTTTAATACATCTTCTTTAAGTTTGGGTTCAATTTTCTTTAACTCATCTAAAGTTAATTCATTTAACTTCTTTTTTCTTTTTTCAGCCAAATTAACTACGGCAGCAGTTTTTTGGTATGCTTTTCTAAAAGACATTGAGTGATTTTTCACAAGATAGTCAGCTAAATCAGTTGCTGTAATGTATCCAAAATTAGCAAGTTCTAACATTTTACTCTTATTTGGATTACAATTTTTTAATATTTCATCAAAAATTTTTAAACAATTATTTAAATTGTCATTAGATTTGAAAACAATCTCTTTATCATCTTGTAAATCTTTAAAATAAGATAATGGCAAGCCTTTTAAAATTGTTAGCATCGATAACAAATTTCCATAAGCGCTTCCTGATTTTCCACGCAAGTACTCAAGAAGATCAGGATTCTTTTTTTGTGGCATTATTGATGATCCAGTAACAACTTTATCAGATAAATTGATCAAGTTAAAACCATCAGAATTCCAAATAATTAAATCTTCAGCGATTCTAGAAATATGCATAGCACACACAGATGAGGCGTATAAAAAATCCAATACAAAATCTCTATCCGAAACTGTATCAATAGAATTATTTGTGGGTACTTTAAAACCAAGTTTTCTAGTTGTATAATTTCTATCAATATTAAATGATGTTCCTGCTAATGCCGCTACACCCAACGGATTTTCATTTAAACTGTTTAAATTATTTGAAAATCTTTTTTTATCTCTATTAAACATTTCTACATAAGACATTAAATAATGTGCAAAAGAGATAGCTTGGGCATTTTTAAGATGTGTAAATCCAGGCATAATAGTCTCAACATTTTTTTCAGCTAATTTGATTGTGCTCTTAATAACTTTATTAATATTATTATTTATTTCGTTAGTTGAATTTTTCATCCAAATTTTAAAATCAGTAATTACTTGATCATTTCTTGATCTTCCAGTGTGAACATAGCCAGCTTCTTCACCTATAATTTGAAAAAGTCTCTTTTCTATATTGATATGAATATCTTCATATTTTTTGTTAAACTCAAATTTATTGTTTGTGATTTCCTTATCAATTTTTGCTAGCCCATAAACAATTTTATTTTTTATTTTAAATGAAATTATTTTTTGTTTAAAAAGCATTTCAACATGAGCAATTGATCCCTGAATGTCTTCTTTATAAAGTCTTTTATCAATATCTATTGAATTACCAACTTTTTGAAACAAACTTGACACATTTTTTTTTATCCTTGTGTTCCAGATTGCTTGGTTGTTTTTATTTTTTGCCATGATATTTAATTATACCTATTTAACATGAGATTTTTAATAATATTTATTTTTTTGATAACAAATGTTGTAGCTGAAGATCTACCTGAAATTAAAAATATTGTTATCCATAAAGCACTAAAAACATATGATAATGTTATTTTTTTAGACAAAAAAGATCAAAAAATTAATATCAATGATTATAGAGGCAATTTATTGGTATTAAACTTTTGGGCAACTTGGTGTGAACCTTGTAAAGAAGAAATGCCATCGTTAGACAAACTTCAAGCTAATCCAGAATTGGATAAAATTAAAATTTTTGCAATCAATATTGGTAAAGAAAATTCAGACAAAGTTAATAAATTTTTTAAAGATTTTAATATCAAAAATTTCGAACCTTATTTCGATCCACCTACTACATTAGCAAAAATGTTTTCTTTAAGAGGTGTCCCTACATCAATTTTAATTAATAAAGAGGGCCAAGAATTTGCTAGGATAATTGGTTCAATTGATTTTGAGGATAAAAATTTTGTTAATTGGATAAAAAAATATAACTAATTTTTAAAAAAATAAGCGAAGCCAACTAAAGCAATAATAGCAATAAATTGTAAAATAACTCTTAACTGCATTAATTTATTTGAATATTTCTTACTTGTCTCTCCTCCCTTAAAAAGAGTCCCTATACCTAAGATTAAAACTACTCCAACAGCTATCAAAAGAGCAATTGATAAAACTTTTACTAATATTCCTGAAATCATTTTTTTATTATAGATTGTGTTTTGACATAAAAAACATAATTTATCTACTATGACATTTTGCCTAGATTCAATAATTATTAAACCAGAAAATGGTGTTGAAATCAAAAATGCAGTTATTTTACTTCATGGTTATGGAGGTGATGGAAAAGATATAAGCATGCTATCTTTAAACTGGAAGAGACATATGCCTAATACAATCTTTATTTGTCCTAATGGTCACGAACCATGCGCTATAAATCCATCTGGTTATCAGTGGTTTGATTTAACTAAAGAGGACTCTGATTACATATTAGAGCAATCAATTAAAGCTGAAGAGGTTTTAAAAAAATTTATTAATGAAATAAAAAAAGAGTTTAAGTTATCAAATAATCAAATCTGTTTATCAGGATTCAGTCAGGGCTGCATGATGTCTTTAAATGTTGGCCTTACATCTGAAGAAAAATTTTTATGTATAGTTGGTTTTTCTGGAAAAATAATTAATCAAAAAGATTTGAAAAACAGAATCAAAAATAATACTGAAACATTACTTATACATGGTGAAGCAGATCAAATTGTCTCATCAACACATTTACTAGAAGCAAAGGATTTTTTAATTAGAAATAATGTTAAAGTTGATACATTATTAATAAAAAATTGTGATCATCATATTCCTATTGAAGCATCAAGTACAGCTTTAAATTTTATCTTAAAAAAAATTTAACATCTCTTATTATTGATAAATTTGTTTAACTAAGTTAAAATTATATCAATGAATAACTTTATTGAACAAAATGTTTCATTAGAAAAGTGTCCAGCATTAGTACTTAACGCTGACTACAGACCTTTGAGTTATTACCCTTTATCTTTATGGTCATGGCAGGATACAGTTAAATCAGTTTTTCTTGATCGAGTTATTATTGTCAGTAATTATGATAGAACTATAAGAAGTCCATCTTTTAATATGAAATTACCAAGTGTCATTGCATTAAAAGATTATATTGTTCCTCAAAGCAAGCCAAGTTTTACTAGATTTAACGTGTTTCTAAGAGATAAATTTTCATGTCAATATTGTGGAAGCAATGAGGAGTTAACTTTTGATCATTTATTGCCTAGATCAAAAGGGGGTGAAACTAATTGGAATAATGTTGTAACAGCTTGTTCTGCATGCAATGTAAAAAAGGGAGGAAAATTATTAAAACATTCGGGTATGAAATTATATCAGCACCCTTATCGACCATCTACAGAGGATCTACACAAAAATGGTAAACATTTTCCACCAAATTTCTTACATAAAAGCTGGATGGATTATCTATATTGGGATGTAGAGTTAGAGGCTTAAATTTTCTCAGAAATATTTATTGCAATTTTTGATCCAGTTTTAATAATTTTATCTAATATCAAGTATGGGCCTTCTTTTGTTGCACCCTTTTCATAAGCAATATCTTTATGATTTAATTCATCTTCTCTAAATTTTATTATTTTTTTTTTAAGTTTTGGTTCACTTTTATCAAGTTGTTTTATTTGGTTTAAATAATGTTCATCTATCACCTCTTCAACAGAAGCAGTGCAAAGCATAGCTGCTTTCTTTCCAAGCAAAGTTGAACCAAACCCTAATCCTACACCTAATAAATCCCATAAAGGTAAAAATTTTGTCGGTTTTATATTTCTTTTTTTAATTTCTTCTTCAAAAAAATCAGAATGTTCTTTTTCATGAACTTTCATTTCTTCAATTACTTTTTTTAAAGCTTCATCTTTAACTAATGTGTTTAAAGCAAGCAACTGTCCTTCATAAATTTTAACAGCACCACGCTCCCCAGCATGATCAACTCTAATAAATTCTTCTATTTTCTTTTTATTTATTGTTGTCATAACTTAAATAAGTTTTTGTTGTAAAATATACTATTAATATTGATATTATAATATTGTAACTTGTAAGAGATAATCCTAACATTTTAAATGTAACATCTTTGCAGCTTACATTTTTTTCTTGTAACTGTCTTAATATGTCTTCTTTTGATAGTAAATTGGAGCCATTTTTTAAATCGCAAACCAATGATTCTTTAATAAAACCTTGCTCAATACCCAAATGATATAAAGATAAAATAGTAGCAGCTAAAAAAATTAAAATAAGAGAAAGAATGAAATATTTTTCAAGATTTATAAATTTATAATTTAATATAATAATTATTAATGCTAATAGGTAAGGAATTCTTTCAAGTATGCACAAGTTGCAAGGTTGATGACCTAGAATATATTCAATAAAAAATGCTGAAGCTAAAGCAATAATGCTAATTAAAAAAATTAACTTTAATGTTATTGTTTTGCTTATCTCAACCATTAAATTTAAAAAATAAATAAATAATAATAAATATTATAACTATAATAATTCCAATTATGGTGAACCATTTTGATCCATGTTTTTCCATGAATTCTGTAAATAACTCCCCAAATTTATAAGACAAATAAGCAACTATAAAAAATCTCAGGCTTCTTGAAATTAAGCTAACAATTATAAAAATAGGAAGATTAAAAGCAATTAAACCACTTGAAATCGTAAAGGCTTTATAGGGTAATGGTGTAAAGCCCGCTAAAAAAAGAATACTCAGCCATGCAAGGAATCCACTCCCTTGAGACATGCTTAATTTTAAATTTTCAACTTTATCTTGATAACCATAAAATTCGATTAAATACATTGCTAAATCAAAAAATAAATAACCTATCAAATATCCAAAAATCCCTCCAAGAACTGAAAATATTGATGCTATTAAAAATATTTTCAAATATTCCTTTTTTTTAGCAATTACCATTGGAATTATCATTGCATCTGGAGGTATAGGGAAAAAAGAACTTTCAATAAAAGATACAAGCCCTAAATAAAAATTCGAACTTTTATGCGCAGCTAATTCTAAACATTTTTTGTAAAGTGTTTGAAACATTTTTTGGTTTTAATATAAATTTAGTTCTTATACTATTAAATATAATTTAATTGAATACCAAGGGCGAATGGCGGAACTGGTAGACGCGCACGACTCAAAATCGTGTTTCGCAAGAAGTGAGAGTTCGATTCTCTCTTCGCCCACCAAGAAACTATGAATTTAGATAATTTAAATAATTTGATAGAATTATTTGCTAATCAAGCAAATAAACAAAATAAAAGAGATATTTTTTTAGAATGGCTAAACCCAAGTAATAAAAAAACATACACATGGGAACAAACTGAAAAGAATATTTTAAAATTATCAAAAGTTATCAAAGAAAATATAGAAGAAGGCGATAGATGTCTTTTAGTTTCGGAGAATAGACCTGAGTGGTTCGTTTCTGATTTAGCTATAATGCTAGCTGGTGGAATTACAGTTCCAGCATATACAACTTATATAGAAGATGATTATAAGTATTTGATAGAAGATTGTGAACCCAGCTTAATTATTGTTTCAAATAATGAAATGTTAAAAAAATTAAATAATATAATTAATGAAAAAGACTTTATTAAAAAAGTTATAACTATGGATGAAATAGCTAAGGTAACAAATAATTTAAGTTTAAATAACAAAGAAAAATATTTAGATTATAATTCTGTTTTAAAGAATAATTTATTAGAGGAAGATAAAATCGAAAATAATAAATTAAATAGAAAGTCTCCAGCATGTATAATTTATACTTCAGGAACTGGAGGAAATCCCAAGGGTGTAATTTTAAGTCACGGTGGAATTTTAAATAATGTTGTTGGATCGTGTGAAATTACAAAACCATTATTTAATTCAAGACCAGTATTTTTAACTTGGCTTCCGCTTTCTCATTCTTATGAGCACTGTCTTCAATTTGTACAGATAGCAGTAGGAGCTAGAGTATTCTATGCTGAAAAAATTGAAAAACTTCTAGAAAATATATCTGAAGCAAAGCCTACAATTATGGCAGCTGTCCCTAGGTTCTACCAAAACCTATACAATAAGATAAACATGAATTTAAAAAAACAGACAGGTTTAAAAGCAAAATTAATTGATGCAACAATTCGTTTGGGAAGAAAAAAACTATTAAATCAAAAAATGACTTTTTCTGAAAAATTACTTAATTTCGTAGTTGATAGATTAGTGAGAAAAAAAATTAAAAAACAGTTCGGTGGGAATTTGAAAGCCTTCGTTTCAGGTGGTGGTGCTTTAGATAAAGAAATAGGTGAATTTTTAAATGCTATAGGATTACCGACACTTCAGGGATACGGTTTAACAGAAACATCACCAGTAGTAAGTTGCAATCCAATACATAAAATTAAAGTGGAAACTGTAGGACCTCCATTTAAAGGAAATGAAGTTAAAATTGCTGAAGATGGAGAAATTTTAGTTAAAGGCGAAAATGTAATGCTAGGATATTGGAACAAAAAAGAAGAGACTGACAAAGTAATTATAAATGGATGGCTTCATACAGGTGATATTGGAGAGATAGATCCAAATGATGGTTATTTAAAAATTACCGATAGAAAAAAAGATATAATAGTAAGTGCTGGCGGAGATAACATTTCACCTGCTAAAATCGAAAATATGATTACAAATGAGCCAGAGATAGATCAATGTATGGTTTATGGTGATAAAAAAAATTACTTAGTTGCTTTAGTTGTACCAAATAAAGATTTTTTAAATGAAAAAGAAAAAATAAATAAAGTAATTGAAAAAATAAATATAAAATTAACTTTAGTGGAAAAGATAAAAAGAATTCAATTAATAGATGAAAATTTTTCTATAGAAAATGGTTTAATGACACCAACAATGAAAGTAAAAAGAAAAAAAGTTACTGAAAAATATAAAAATCAGCTAGAAAACCTTTATTAAAATATTTAATTTAAGTTGTTTATTAACCGCATAAACATTAACTAAATTAATAAAAAAAAGTTTTATAAAAATAAAAAGTTAAAAAAAATTTTTATAAAATTTAACTTTTAATTAAAGAATTGACATAACTTATAGAAAAAAATAAAAATATGTTAACAGCGAATCAATTTGATTCGTTTAACTAAAAAAGGGAGCTAAAGATGCCTAAGAAAAGAAGAAAAGCGGCAAAGAAAACTAAGAAAAAAGCTAAGAAAAAAGCTAAGAAAAAAGCAAAAAAAAGAAGAAGAAAATAGTAACTTAGTATTCTTTACAAAAAACGCTTCTCATTACAGTAGTGTGTGAGAGGCGTTTTTTTTTACTCGTCAATTGGTTCGTCGTTATCAGAAATTGGCTCCTCTACAGGTAGTTCACTAGTTGGAGTTTTTGCAGCTGTTACTGGTTGAGGCTGTCCACCTAAATTTCTTTTTAGTGCTTTATCCAATTTTTTTTGAGTATCCTCTAAAGAAACATTTAAAACAATCTGAAATTCAGACAAAATTCTTTCATAAGCCTTTTCAAATAGCTGTCTTTCACTATAAGACTGATCTACCATAAGATCATCACCTTTATTTAAATCTCTGACTACTTCAGCCAATTCATATATTTTTCCAGAAGATATTTTCGCTTCATATTCTTGTGCTCTTCGACTCCACATTGATCTCTTAATTTTTGGTTTACTTTTTAATATTGAAATACATCTGTTAACTTGATTAATAGTTGCTAACGGCCTTAAGTGAGATTGCTTGTTTACAGGGACCATTCCATTAGCTTTATCTTTTTCAAATTTAATAACATATGTTTCAACATCAATTCCACCAATATTAATTTTTTTGAACTCAGTAATTTGGCCTACGCCATGTTTTGGATAAACAACGTGATCTTTAATTTTGTATTCTCTTTTTTCGGTTTCTTGTTTTTTAACTTTTTTTATTTCAGGTTTAACTTCATTAGTTTTTGAAATTCTTAAATTATCTACTTTTGCTTCAGCTGTTGTTTCTGCAACTTTAACAGTTTTTTTTATTTTGTTTGCTTTAGGTAAAACTTTTTTAGCAATTTTTTTGGTTTTTTTTGAAATTGTTTTTTTAGCTTTTTTAGCTTTTTTAGCTTTTACAGTTTTTTTTGCTTTGACGACCTTCTTTTTAGAAACTTTTTTTTTCACTTTTTTGTCGGTTTTGCCTTTAAAGATTTTCTTTAAAATATTTTTCGTACTTATTTTGCTCATTTTTAAATTTCTCGTGATCCGCTGGTGGATCTTTTTTTTCACTTATGTTAGGCCAGATTTCTGAATATTTTTTATTGATCTCTAACCATTTTTCACTTCCAGGTTCAGTGTCTGCTTTTATGGCATCGACAGGACATTCTGGCTCGCAAACGCCACAATCTATACACTCATCGGGTTTAATTACAAGCATATTTTTACCTTCGTAAAAGCAATCAACTGGGCAGACATCAACACAGTCTGTTAGTTTGCACTTAATACAATTGTCGTTAACGATATATGTCATTTTGAATTTTGTTTAATTTTTTCTTTAATATCGCCCATTGTTTTATTGTCAATATAAAGTAATCCCGCAAGTCGTCTCATTAAATTAGTTTCGTAAATATCAGCATCATTGTTTGAGTAAATTATAGACCATAAAGCCTCTACAATTTTAATTTTGTCTTGTTCAGATAAATTTTTTACTTCTCTAGTAAAATCTAAAATTTGATTTGAGTTTTCTTCAATTATTTTTGCATCTTCAATTGTTTTAGAAATATTTTCATCTTCTACACCAAGCTCTTTAAGTGTTTTTTTAATAATTACTTCCTCTTTATCAGTATAATTCTCATCTATTTTAGCTGCATGAATTAACAAAGCAGATACTTTTGTAAGAAAATTATTATTTTTTATTTCATCTTTTTTAAAAAACATTTTAATTTAAATTTAAATTCTTTAATATTTTAAATGGATTTTCATTTGAGATCTTCTTTGTACCAATTTTTTTAAATTTCTTAGTAGGACTATATTTAAAAAATATTTCTTTTTCTTTTTCAAATATTTTATAATTCATTTTTTGAAGTAATTTTTTAAAGTTATCTTTACTGCATCCTAAAAGATTTAACATTTCTGGAACTAATTTTATTTCAGAATTTTCTTTTGAACTAGAATTTATTATTAATACAAATAATCTTTCCAAAATATCAATTCTTACAAAAAAATTATCAAATCTTTCAAATCCACACAAAAGCATAAAATCTTTATTTTTTATTTCTTTATCTTCTAAAAAATTCAAACCGAAGGTTGGTGGTTTTAATTGATGATATTTTTGATAAAAATTTTTCCATAATAATGTTCGTAAAGATACTGCTTCTGGCTTAATTAATTGATAAAGGAAAACATGATATCTCCCAAACTTTACTCCCAAGTCTCTAAGAATTTTTCTTTCATTTTGTTCTAATTTTTTTAGGTATTCAGAAACTTTATCTCTTTTTAATACCCCATTATTTTCATAGAGTTGGTAAGCCAATGCTTTAATCGATGAATTATTTTCTTTTATATTTTTTAAATCAATTAAACTTTTAAGCACATCATTTATTTTTGTGTGTATCCATTTGTTAATGTAATCGTTTAATTTTTGTTTATTATTTTGTTCAATAATATCATCAACTATTAAATCAAAATTAGGATTTAAATAGTCATTACCTGTTGTTAATTTGGCAATTGGAAAATCATTCCAATAAATTTTAAAGTCTTCATTCAAATTTATTAATCCTGTATCGATTATTGATTGAACACGTTTTTCTAATTCTGGACCAATTGTTTGTCTTGCAGCTTTTTTTAAAGATTTAATATCTGTTTCTAAAGCACCTTTTTTTAAATCTAGTTCTAATTTTAGTCCTTTTATCTTTCCGATGAATTGATCGTCAATTTTAACATCATTGTTTTGTAAAATTTCAGTTTTAAATTCCATATCTTGTTTTAAACCTCTAGCGAGCACGCTTGCTCTTTTGTCAATAAAAGTTTTAGTAAGTTCTTCATGTAATCTATCTGAAAGTCTATCTTCTAAGTGTTTAGTTTTTTCAATCCAATAACTTTGATTTTCTACCCAATTATTTTTATTCGAAACATATGACCAAGTTCTGACATTTGCAATTCTATTTGATAAAGAATCTACATTTCCATATAATTTATCTAGTTTCATGAGCTGTAATCTCATATAATCTTCAGAAATTAGTCCTTTTTTGCTAGTTAAAAATTTAAATACATTTCCAATAACTTCAAAATGATTTCCATAAGTTTTTTTAACAAAATCAGGTATTTGGCAACATTCCCACAAGAGCATTAAAGTATTCTTATCAAATTCTCTATTTAAAATTTTTTGATCTTTTAAAAAATATTTAAGTGCTTTTTCATCCTCACATTCATGAATTTTTCTTAGCCATTCTACCTGAGGTTTTTCTTCTAAACTTTTAATTAAACTAATTGGGTTATTGAAATTAAGATTTGAATTTCTCCAAAACAAAGTTCTTATTTCCTCAAATTTATGATTTTCTAATAATTCTACCTCTTCTGGAGATATTTCTTTACAATCACCAGTAATACCGAAACTTCCATCGTTAAGGTACCTGCCAGCTCTACCGGCTATTTGACCTATTTCAGATAAATTTAATCTTCTTAATTTTTTTCCATCAAATTTCTTAACATTTGAAAAATAAACAAAATCTAAATCCATGTTTATTCCCATCCCAATTGCATCTGTTGCAACTAGGAAATCAACATCCCCAGATTGATACAATTCAACTTGAGCATTTCTTGTTTTTGGACTTAGTGATCCCATTACAATAGCGGCACCACCCTTTTGTCTTCTTATTAACTCAGCAATGGCGTAAACCTCCTCTGCTGAAAATGCAATGATTGCTGTTTTTCTGTCAATTCTTGATATTTTTTTATGACCAGCGTAAGTAAGTTTAGATAGTCTTTCTCTATTTATAAATTCAATATCTCCATCTAATTTTGAAATAATATTTTTAATGGTACTTGAGCCCATTAGCATTGTAAGTTTTTCCCCCCTCATATTTAAAAGTCTATCAGTAAAAATATGACCTCTTTCATGATCAGAGCACATTTGAATCTCGTCTACACCAACAAACTCAAGATGTTTGTCAATTGGCATAGACTCCACTGTGCATAAAAAATATTTTGCATTAGATGGTATTATTTTTTCTTCTCCAGTTATAAGTGCAACTTTATCTAAACTTATTTTCTTGATTACTTTGTCATATACTTCTCTTGCTAATAATCTAAGTGGAAATCCAATCATTCCACTCTCAAAAGAAAGCATGGTTTCTATAGCAAGATGGGTTTTGCCTGTATTGGTAGGGCCAAGAACAGCTGTGATTTTATTTTTAGACATTTCTATCTTTTGTGTTTCTTTTTTTTTACCTACCAGATATTGTTACTGCTAAAGAACAAAAATAGACTAAAACATGACCGAATCGTAAGGTAAAAAGTTCTCATTTTCTTTTTAAACTTAGTGAGATTATCATAAATAAGTTTAATCCTATAATAATAAAATAATTTAATGTTAAAAAATTTAGTTAAAAATTTAAAGCCATCATCTACACTTTTAATCAACGAGTCTTCAAAAAAATTAGAAGATCAAGGTAAGAAAATTTATAAATTTGGTTTTGGACAATCACCATTTAAAATACCTGATGATGTTGTTGAAGAATTAAAAAATAATGCTTATCAAAATAAGTATTTACCTATGCAGGGTCTTGAGGAATTAAGAGAATCTGTAGCAAAATACTCATCTAAAAAGAAAAATTATAATTATAAGGCGCACAATGTAATAATTGGACCAGGGTCTAAAGAATTAATGTTTTTATTACATGTGATATTTGATGGTGAAATTATATTGCCAGTACCTAGTTGGGTTTCATATGCACCACAAGCTATTTTAGGTAGAAATAAAATTCAAACTCTTCAAACAGTAAGAGAGAACAACTGGTTTCCTACTGGAGAGCAAATCGAGAAAATCATTTCAAAAGATAAAAATAAAAATTATTTATTATTTTTAAATTCACCGAATAATCCCTCTGGGCAGGTTTGTGACAAACTAGAAGAAATTTCAGAAATTGCCAAAAAGCATAATCTTGTAATTTTATCAGATGAAATATATTCAGAATTAACATTTTCAAAAAATTTCAAATCTATCTCAAGCTATTGTCCTGAAAAAACTATTATTAGTACAGGAATTAGTAAATGGTGTGGTGCAGGGGGATGGAGACTTGGTTATTTTATAATTCCAGATGAACTGAATAATATAAAAAATATGATCAATGTATTAGCTAGTGAAACTTTTTCTGCCGTGAGCGCACCTATTCAGTATGCAGCTATTAAAGCTTACGAAAATGATCATTCAAATTATATTACAAAATCAATAAATATTTTAAATGCAGTTGGTAAACATGTTTTTTTAAATTTAAAATCAAATAAGGTATTGATTAATGAGCCTCAGGGGGGGTTTTATTTGATGCCAGAATTTTTAAACAATAAATTTAAAACTTCATCAGAAATGTGTAGCGATATATTAAATAGTACTGGAGTTGCTTTATTACCAGGTTCTGATTTTGGGTTTAATCCAGATAAAATGTTAGCAAGGTTAAGTTTTACAGATTTTGATGGACAAGAGTTTATGAACAATATTGATGAAACAAAAAAAATTGATGAAAATTTAATTAATAAGTTTGCACCAAAAGTAGTAGAAGGTGTTAATAAACTAAAAAATTGGTCAGAAAACTTATAAAATCACTCTGTACACCTACGATTATTTTTTGTTAGAATAAACTTATAAAAATAACGACATATAAATATAGAGGGGTAAACAATGAAAAAAATAATCACATCTCTATCAAGTGCTTTACTGATTTTATTCGCATCATTGTCTTTGACTACTGTTGCTAAATCAGCAGAGTTCTTTACGATAGGAACCGGCGGACCTACAGGAGTATATTTCCAAACAGGGAACGCTATATGTAAAATGCTTCATAAATCAGCAATAAGCGCTGAACATGGTAGAAAAAAAGGTACAGCTAAAGCTTATAGATGTACTGCTCCATCCACTGGTGGATCTAACTACAACATTGGTCAGATAGCAGCTGGAGAATTCCAATTTGGTGTAGCACAATCAGACTGGCAGTATCATGCTGTAAATGGTTCAAGTAAATGGGAAGGTAAACAATTTAGTGATTTAAGAGCAGTTTTCTCAGTTCACAATGAGCCTTTTCAAATTTGGGCTAGAAAAAAAGCAAGAATTAAAGATTTTGCAGATTTAGAGGGTAAGGTTGTTAACATTGGTAATCCTGGTTCAGGTCAAAGAGGAACTATGGAAGAATTAATGAAAGCAATGGGTGTTGATAATAGTTTCTTTAAATCAACAACTGAACTTACTTCTTCTGAACAAGTTAAAGCGCTATGTGACGGAAAAATAGATGCATTTGGTTATTCTGTTGGATTTCCAAATGGTGCTATGGAACAAGCAGCAACTTGTGCAGCTAAAGCATCTCCAATTAATTTAACAGGTTCTGAAGTTCAAGGTTTAATTGATGGTGCAGATTATTATGCACAGGCAGTAATACCTAAAGGAACTTATACAGGTCAGAAAAAAGATGCCACAACTTTTGGTGTAAAAGCTACTGTTGTTACCTCTGCAGACGTTTCTGAAGAGCTTGTTTATTTAGTTACAAAAGCTGTGATGGAAAATTTTGATGATTTCAAAAAACAACATCCAGCATTTGGATTCTTGGAAAAGAAAAACATGATTAAAGATGGTTTATCTGCTCCATTACATCCAGGAGCAATAAAATACTATAAAGAAGCTGGATTAATGTAATCCAATTTTTATTAATTAAAAAGGCCTGGTAATTTTTACCGGGCCTTTTTTTTATGGTATGAATAATTTTAATGAGCGACTCAATCAGCAGTAAAATTAAAAATAAAATAAGCGAAGACTTATCACCAACTAGAAATATTACTGGTTTTCATTTAAAAATTGTTTCAGCAATAGCAATTATTTGGTCATTATTTCAACTTTGGTACGCTTCACCATTTCCATTTATGCTAAATTTTGGAATGTTTAAGGGATTACCAGCAAGAGCAATTCATTTAGGTTTTGCTTTAACTTTAGCCTTTTTAATTTACCCAATCTCAAAGGGTAAGAAAATTTCGTTTTTTGATGTTTTGATCAGTTTTATGGGAGCGATATCGTGTCTTTATATTTATTTTTTTTATGATCAGTTGGTTGAGAGAGGGGGTGTTCTTTTAAATCTGAAGATATCAGAAACATTAAGTTTTCCATTAGAATTAATTTTAGGAGGATGTGGAATTTTAATTCTTTTAGAGGCCACTAGAAGAGCAATTGGTTTACCTTTGGTAATTATAGCCAGTTGTTTTCTATTGTTTTCATACTTTGGAAGGTATGCACCTGAAATAATATCGCATGGTGGTTTATCTTTAAATAGACTAGTAGGCTTCCAGTGGCTTGATCAAGAAGCAATTTTTGGAATTCCGATTGGGGTATCAGTAGATTTTATTTTCCTATTTGTTTTATTTGGTGCTTTGCTTGAAACTGCGGGTGGTGGAAAATATTTTTTAGATCTTGCTTTTGCAATGGTTGGAAAAATGAGAGGAGGACCTGCAAAGGCAGCAATATTAGGTTCAGGTATGACTGGATTAATTTCTGGATCTTCAATTGCAAACACAGTTACTACTGGAACATTTACAATTCCAATTATGAAAAAAACTGGTTTTTCAAAAGAAAAAGCTGGTGCTATCGAGGTTTCCTCATCAGTCAATGGTCAGATCATGCCACCTGTCATGGGCGCGGCAGCATTCGTAATGGCAAGTTTTATTGGTGTAACTTACTTTGAAATTGTTAAACATGCTTTCTTACCAGCAATTATTTCTTATATAGCATTATTTTATATTTCACATTTAGAAGCTTTAAAATTAAATCTTAAAGGAATGGATGATGCAGATGTTCCTCATTTAAAAAAAACTTTTTTATCTGGGATACATTTTTTAATACCAATTTTTGTTTTAATTTATACTTTAGTTTATTTAAGATTTACTGCCTCTTATTCAATTTTTTATGCAACCATTACTTTGGTTTTAGTCAATTTAATAAATTTGTTAATTAAAAATGAAATTAAAAAAGATGCTCTTAAAGAATGGTTTAATCAAACAATAGTTGGTTTTGAAAAGGGTGCTTTAAATATGGTTGCTGTTGGTATAGCGATTGCAACTGCAGGAATTATTGTTGGTGCAGTTGGATCTACAGGCTTAAGTACTAATTTAATAATAGTTATAGAATCTATAGCTAAAGATAACGTTACTATATTATTATTTTTGACAATTATTTTGTGCTTACTTTTAGGAATGGGTTTGCCAACAACGGCAAATTATGTTGTTGTTGCTTCTTTAATGGCGACTGTGTTAGTGGATGTTGGTAATGCCTCAGGTTTTATTTTTCCGTTAATTGCAGTTCATTTATTTGTCTTCTATTTTGGCTTAATGGCTGATGTAACGCCACCAGTGGGACTTGCCTCTTATGCAGCTGCAGGAATATCTGGTGGAGATCCCTTAAGAACAGGGGTGCAAGCTTTTTGGTATAGTTTAAGAACAGGAATTTTGCCGATTGTATTCTTATTTAACCATGAACTTTTACTTATTGGTATTGAAAATATTTGGCATGGATTGATTGTAATTATAACTTCTTTAATTGGGATTTTAGTATTTACCTCAGCCACTCAAGGATGGTTTATTAATAAACTTAAATGGTATGAAATAATTATTTTTTTAGTAATTTCTATTTCCTTGTTATCACCCGACTTTGTTTTAAACAAATTTTATCCAAAATATAATTATGAGGAAACTACTAAAATTAATTCAATGAAATTAGACTCAACAAAAGAAATTCAAATTAAAATAACAAGACCTAGTTTATACGGAGAAAGATATAAGTTATTTGTGATATCAAAAAATACTTTTGAGGATAAATTTACTTTAGAGGAATATGGAATTACATTAATTAAACAAGATGACAAAATTATTGTTGATAATTTGAAATGGAATGGAGAAGCAAAAAAAAGTGGTTTTGAAATTGGAGACTATATAAGTGAATTTAAAATTGAAAATTCAGATAGACCATCCAAAAATATCGTTTATCCTATAGCGATATTATTGTTAGTAGTATTTGGCTACTTTAACTTAAGAAGAAAAGAGTAAAAATTACCCACCTGGACCTAAATTAGAAGGCTTTATTTTAATAATTTTCCATACTCCAGATGCAGAGGTAATTATTTTATCATTACATTTTAGCTCACAAAATAAAAATACAAGAGTATTTGTTTTTTTTAAAATTTTTGTATGTCCAATAATTTCATCCCCTACTTTTGAAGCGCCTATAAATTTTATATCTAAAGAGATAGTTACACATGGTGCATTTCCTGCAGCTCTATGCGCGGCTGTTCCTGCTCCTGCATCTATTAAAGCAGATAAATAACCCCCATGAGTTATTCCAGCAGCATTTAAATGATTTTCATTAATTATAGATTTAAATTCATATTCATTTTCTGAAATAGCTCTAAATAAAACACCACCATTGTGTTTCATAAATCCAGGTTTAATACTTATTTGCTCAAATTTATTGCTCATAGTTTTTTATAATACAAAAGTTAAAATTAATAAAATTATTAAAATAATTATAAAAAAATAAATTACTGATTTTTGTAAAGATGCATTCAAAAGCCAATTAAACATTTTTGTTTCCTTTTTGGTGGACCGCCCAGAACTCGAATCTGGAATCTCCCGGTTCGTAGCCGAGCGCCTTATCCAATTTGGCCAGCGGTCCTTTTTAATAATATATCCCATATATCAAAGTTTTTGATGTAATTTAACTTATAAAATATTATGTTAATTACTTTATGAACAAAAATTCTAGCGATGTTGTTATTACCTCAGCACTAAGAACTCCAATTGGTAGATACAAAGGGTCGTTAAAAAATCTTAGCGCATCAAAATTAGGATCAATAGCAATTAAAGAGGTAATTTATAAATCAAAATTAGATTTAGAGGAGATTGATGAAGTAATAATGGGGCACGTTTTAACTTCTGGACTTGGTCAAAACCCTGCTAGACAGGCTTCAATCGGTGCAGGAGTACCAGTTTCTAAACCCGCTCATATTGTTAATCAGGTTTGTGGATCTGGATTAAGATCTGTTGTTTCAGGATATCAATCAATAAGTTTAGGAGAAAATAAAATAGTCATTGCAGGCGGTCAAGAAAATATGTCTCGAGCAACTCATGCAATTTATTATAGAGAAGATAAAAAATTTTCTGAAAACAAATTAGTAGATACAATGATAAAAGATGGTCTACTTGATTCATTTAATGATTATCATATGGGTGTTACAGCTGAGAACGTTGCTGAAAAATATAAAATTTCTAGAGATGAACAAGATAATTTTTCTTTAAATTCTCAGAAAAAAACAGAAAAAGCTTATAGCGAAAATAAATTTAAAGATGAGCTGATTAAATTACAAATTGAAGATGGTGATAAAAAATTTATTTTTGAAAAAGATGAACATCCTAGAGAAAATTTAAGTATAGATGATCTAAAAAAATTAAAAACAGTATTTAAAGAAAATGGGACTGTAACACCTGGAAATTCGTCAGGTATAAATGATGGTGCTGCGGCCTTAGTTTTAATGTCTAGAGAGCAAGCAGAAAAAAAATCATTAGAGTCATTAGTTAAAATTGTATCTTGGGCAACTTGTGGGGTTGAGCCTTCATTAATGGGACTAGGACCCATACCTTCAATTCAAGAAGCATTATCTAAAGCAAATTGGAAATTAGATGAAGTGGACTTATTTGAAATTAATGAGGCTTTTGCAGCACAAAGTATTGCGGTAATTAAAGAATTAAAAATCCCTGAACAAAAAGTTAATGTTAATGGAGGAGCAATCGCTTTAGGTCATCCGATTGGAGCTTCTGGGGCAAGAATTTTGGTTACACTTGTCCATGAAATGATCAAGCAAGATAAAAAAAAAGGTTGTGCGGCACTCTGTATTGGTGGTGGTATGGGGATAGCTATGTGTATTGAGAGAAGCTAAAAAGCTTAATATTCATTTATTTTTTTATTTTTTGTATAATAAAAATATAAGATTAACGAAAAAACCTTATTAATGTGATAAAATAAAATCCAATAATGTTTTTTTGGGTATATAAAACATTTAAAAATGAGCGAAAAATTACTTGTTCCTGACATTGGTGACTTTGAAAATGTTGAGGTTATAGAGATACTTGTAAAACCTGGTGATCAAATTAAACAAAATGATCCAATAGTCACAATTGAAAGTGATAAATCAAGTGTTGAAATTCCTTCTACCATTGCTGGAAAAGTAGATAGTTTAGCAGTTAAAGTTGGTGATAAAGTTTCTAAGGGAGATTTGTTGCTTAATCTTACACCATTATCAAAAATATCATTAGAAAGTACTCTTCCAAAAGATACAGAAAATATAATTCAACAAGCTGAAGAAGCAATGGCTGAAAAAAAAGAGGAAAAAAAAATTATATCTGAACCTATAATTGAAAAAAAACAATCTACAATTCAATTAGTTAATGGGGCTGATATTGATCCACTTGAAACTCAAGATTGGCTGGAATCTTTATCTGCAGTTATTTCGAAAGATGGAAATCAAAGAGCTCATTTTTTAATTAAAGAACTAATTAACAAAGCTTATCGTGAAGGTGCAAATATTCCTTATACCCAAAATACTCCATACATTAATACAATACCTCCTGAGGCTGAAGTAAAGTCTAGTGGCGACCAAAATATTGAAAGAAGAATTAGATCTTTAATTAGATGGAATGCAGCAGCAATGGTAGTTCGAGCAAATAAAAAATATCCTGAGCTTGGTGGACACATCGGTACATTTGCATCTGCTGCAACATTATATGATGTTGGGATGAATCATTTTTGGAGAGCAAAAAATAATAAATTTGGTGGAGATTTAATATATTTCCAAGGACATAGTGCTCCAGGAATGTACGCAAGGGCATTCTTAGAGGGCAGATTAAATGAGAAACAATTAGATAGTTTTAGACAAGAGGTAAAGCCTGGAGGTTTATCTTCATATCCACATCCTTGGCTAATGCCAAATTTTTGGCAGTTCCCCACTGTATCCATGGGGTTAGGTCCTATGCTTGCTATATATCAAGCTAGATACATGAAATATTTAATCAATAGAGGGTTTATTAAAGATGAAGGAAGAAAAGTATGGGCTTTTTTAGGTGATGGAGAAATGGACGAGCCAGAATCAATGGGAGCAATTGGGCTGGCTGCAAGAGAAAATTTAGATAATTTAATTTTTGTAGTTAATTGCAACCTTCAAAGATTGGATGGTCCAGTTAGAGGTAATGGAAAAATTATTCAAGAACTTGAAGGAAGTTTTAGAGGTGCTGGTTGGAATGTAATAAAAGTTATTTGGGGATCATATTGGGACTCATTGCTTGCTAATGATAAAACTGGTCACTTAATAAAAATTATGAATGAAACCGTAGATGGTGAATATCAAGCAATGAAAGCAAGAGATGGTGCCTATGTAAGAGAAAAGTTTTTTGGAAAATCTCCTGAAACATTGGAATTAGTTTCAAGCATGTCTGATAAAGATATATGGCGGCTAAACAGAGGCGGACATGATCCTCATAAAGTTTTTGCCGCATATGATAAAGCAACTAAAAATCAAGGAAGTCCAACTGTAATTATTGCTAAAACTATTAAAGGTTACGGAATGGGAAAATCTGGTGAAAGTGTGAATACTACTCACCAAACTAAAAAATTAGATGTTGATGATCTGATTTATTACAGAGATCGATTTGATGTTCCTTTAACAGATGAACAGGTGAGAAATATTGAATATTTTAAGCCTGATGAAAAATCACCTGAAATAAAATACATTAAAGAAAGAAGAATTAAATTAGGTGGATTTTTACCTGAACGATCCACTTTTGCAAAACCAATTAAAGCACCAACCAAAGATATTTTTGATTTTATGAAAGTATCGACTGGTGAAAAAGAAATGTCTACTACAATGGCACTTGTGAGAATGCTAACTAATTTATTAAGAGATAAAAATATATCTCCAAGATTAGTTCCAATTATTCCAGATGAAGCCAGAACTTTTGGCATGGAAGGTTTTTTTCAAAAAATTGGAATTTATGCACATGAGGGGCAAAAATATGAACCCGAGGATGCTGCTCAATTAAGTTCTTATAGAGAAGACAAAAGTGGTCAAGTTTTAGAAGAAGGTATCAATGAGGCAGGTGCTATGTCTTCATGGATTGCTGCTGCCACTGCATATACTAATCATGATATCGAAATGATCCCAATTTATATTTTTTATTCAATGTTTGGTTTCCAAAGAGTAGGAGATCTAGCTTGGGCAGCTGGGGATAGTCAAGCTAGAGGATTTTTGGTAGGTGCAACAGCTGGAAGAACAACATTAGCTGGAGAAGGCCTACAACACCAGGATGGGCATAGTCATTTAATTGCATCAACTATTCCAAATTGTGTAACTTATGATCCTACATTTCATTATGAATTAGCGGTAATTTTTCGAGAAGGTCTAAGAAGAATGCATGAGAAAAATGAGAATGTTTTTTATTATATTACAACAATGAATGAAAATTACTCACACCCAGAAATGCCAAAAGATAAGAATTGTGAGGAAGGCATTTTAAAGGGCATGTATAAAATAAAAGAATTTAACAAATACAAAAAAACTAAAATCCAACTTCTAGGATCAGGAACAATCTTAAGAGAAATGATGTCTGCTGCAGAGATTTTACAAAACGATTATCAAATTGACAGTGAGATATGGAGTGTAACAAGTTTTAATGAATTAAGAAAAGATGGAATGGAGGTAGAAAGATATAATCTTTTGAATCCTGATAAAGAACCTAAAAAATCTTATGTCGAACAATGCCTGGGCCAAACAGAGGGTCCAATTATGGCTGCATCTGATTATATGAGAATGAATTCAGATCAAATCAGACCTTATACTAATAAAAGCTTTTATTCATTAGGAGCAGATGGTTTTGGAAGAAGCGATACAAGAAAAAATTTAAGAAAATTTTTTGAGGTAGATAAAGAGCACTTGGTTGCGTACGGTTTAAGTATTTTGGCAAAAGAACAGCTTATTACTTCTAAATATGCAAAAGACGCAATGAAGAAGTATAATATTGATACCAACAAACCAATTCCAACAAAATTATAATGTCAGAAACTGAGATTAAAGTACCTAATATTGGAGATTTTAAAGATGTTGAGGTTATTGAGGTATTAGTTACCGAAGGTCAATCAATTAAAAAAAATGATGCTCTAATAACAATTGAAAGTGATAAATCTAGCGTAGAAATACCATCAAATTTAGAAGGTAAAATTAAAAATTTAAAAATAAAAGTAGGAGACAAAGTTTCTGAGGGCGATTTAATTTTAACTGTAGATAGTGATTCAGAAGTTAAAAAAGAAGAGGTTAAAGAAAAAACAGAAAATGAAAAAGAGTCAAAAAATATTGAGGTAATAAAACCTGAAATCCAAGAAAAAACATTTTCTAAAAATAATATTTCAGACATTTCATCAGCAAGTCCAAAAGCTAGAAAATTTGCTAGAGAACTTGGTGTAGATATTAATCAAGTAGCGGGAAGTCAGAAAGATGGCAGAGTTGTTGAAGATGATATTAAAAAATTTGTTTCATCTTATTCAAAAAACAACGTTGCAGTAAAAGATAGTAAACCAGATAAAATTAAACGAATTTGAACATTCTGATTTTGGTGAAATAGAAATTAAAGATATACCAAGAGTAAAAAAATTATCATCAAAATATCTTTCAAATTCATGGACAACAATTCCTCATGTTACAAATCATGATGAAGCCGACATAACAGAGATGGAAAGTTTTCGAAGTTCATTAACAGATATGTATACTGGAGAAAAAATTAAAATTACGCCTCTTGCATTTATAATAAAGGCTTTAGTTGCATCTCTTAAGAAATTTCCTAGTTTTAATTCTTCTATCGACGAGATTGAGACTGGAAAAATGACTTTAAAAAAATATTACCATATTGGGATAGCAGTTGACACGCCAAATGGATTAATGGTTCCAAAAATAAGAAATGCAAATAACAAAAAAATTTCTCTGATAAGTAAAGAATTAAAAGAAGTAAGCGAACTTTGTAGAAATTTAAAAATCGATAAAAAAGAATTGTTTGGCGGCTCTATGACGATTACGAGTTTAGGTGGTATAGGGGGTTCATTTTTTACCCCTATAATTAATTATCCTGAAGTTGCTATATTAGGAGTAGGAAGATCAGAAAAAAAACAAATTTTTATGAATGGAAAGTTTCAAACTAGGACTATGCTGCCAATTTCTCTATCTTATGATCACAGAATTATTGATGGTGCAGAAGCAGCCAGGTTTAATAATGATCTAAAAGAAAATTTAGGTAAAAATTTTGCCTATAAATTAGCTGTCTAATTAAAAATGAGTAAATCCATATCATTATTTAGTGCCTTATTGTGCACTTTCATTTGGGGAACAACTTTTATTGCCCAAGATACAGGCATGGATAATATTGGCCCTTTTACATTTAATGCTGTTAGGTTTTTTGTTGGGTTTTTAGCCATAATTCCACTTATGATTTTATTTGAATTAAAAAATTTTAAATCAGAATTTAAATTAGAAAAAAAAACCTTCATAATTTATTCATTATTAATTGGAATTTCTTTATTCTTAGGCTCAGCACTACAACAAGTTGCTTTGCTTTATACAGATGTTGCAAATGCTGCTTTTTTTACAATTTTTTATGTGCCAATGGTACCGATTATCATTTTTTTGTTTGGTAAAAAATCAATGCATTGGAGTGTATGGCCTTCTGTAATTCTATGTTTAATTGGAGGATATTTATTAACAAATTTTCATGATGCAACAGTAAGATTAGGAGATACCTTAGTTGTTCTTGGAGCTCTATTTTGGAGTACTCATATCATTTTTACTGGGATCATTATAACTAAATACAATCTGCCACTTACATTAGGAGCTGTGCAGACTTTAATTGTAGCTATTTTTTCATTTATAATTGGAATTATTTATGAAGAATTTATTTTAAGTAATATTTTAATTGAAATTTATTCAATTTTATATGCTGGGATTTTATCTGGTGGATTTGCATTTGTGTTACAAATTTATGCCCAGCGTAATATTACTCCAGCACCTGCAGCTATAATTTTTTCTCTTGAAGGTGTATTTGCGACTTTAGCTGCTTGGTTTATTTTAAATCAAATTCTAGATATTAATAATTTACTTGGATGCTTTTTTATTCTATGCGGGGTTCTCTTGTCTCAATTACTGCCTTTAATTAAAAAGAAATATACTTAATAAATTAAACTAAATAAAATTAAAGCAATTATTATTCTATAAATTACAAACGCATTCATTGAAAATTTATTTATATAAATTAAAAAGAATTTAACTGTTAGAAAAGAAAAAATAAAAGAAGATATAATTGCAATAACTATTAAGTAGTTAAATTCAATTGATTGTTCAAAAACATTTTTCAAGCTTAAAACACTAGCTCCAGCCAATGCTGGGATTGAAAGTAAAAAAGATATCTTACTTGAATCTACTCTATTGAATTTTAAAATTCTCGCAGCCGTTATGGCAATTCCTGCCCTGCTCACTCCAGGTACAAGAGAGAAAATTTGGAAAACACCTATAAATATTATTGACTGAAAATTTAAATTTGAAGAAATTTTTTTATCAAATCGATTTTTGTCTGAGATGTATAAGATAATTGCGAATATTAAAGTAGTCCATGCTATAATTTCTATATTTCTTAATTGATAAATAAAACCTGTATTATAAAGTATATATCCAACAATTATTAAAGGAATAGATCCAAGTATAATTAAACTTAAAAGCCTTTTATTTTTTCTAGTATCAAATAGTTCATCTCTAAAAAAATAAATTATTGCCATTAGGGATCCTAAGTGAAGGCTTATATCAATTAAAAGAGAACTGGACTTAAATTCATATAATGTCGAAACCAAAATTAAATGAGCAGAAGAACTAATAGGAAGAAATTCTGATATTCCTTGAATTGCAGAGAGAATTAAAACTTCTATAATATTTTGAAACATTATTTCTTCGTAACTTATAAAGTATTTATTTAAAACAATTCGATTTAAGCATAATAGCTATGCAATAATTAAAAACTTGTTTATTAGCGGTAAAAATTTAAAAATTAAGGTCAATATATATGACCTATTTTATGCTTTATATACATAAATCAGGGTATATTTTGCCGAAACTTAAATAATATTATGCCAGATAAAATGCTTAAATTTGTTAAAATAGGTCAACAAACTCCACCTAAAAGGGAAGTTGATACAAGAAAGAAAGATTTTAACGAAATTTATGACGAGTATATCAATGAAAAAGCCAAAGAACAGTCAAGTAGATGTTCGCAATGTGGAGTACCTTTTTGTCAAGTTCATTGTCCATTAAGTAACAACATTCCAGATTGGCTTAAACTGACAGCCGAGGGAAGATTAAAAGAGGCGTATGAATTATCCCAAAGCACAAACAATATGCCTGAAGTGTGTGGCCGAATTTGCCCCCAAGATAGATTATGCGAAGGAAATTGTGTAATTGAACAGTCTGGTCATGGAACAGTAACTATTGGATCAGTAGAAAAATATATTACAGATAATGCTTGGGCTCAGGGCTGGGTAAAACCAATTAAAGTAACGAATGAAAAAAATCAAAGCGTAGGAATTATAGGAGCAGGTCCTGCTGGTCTAGCTGCTGCAGAACAATTAAGAAAAAATGGTTATAAAATAACTGTCTACGATAGATATGATAGAGCAGGAGGATTATTAATTTATGGAATTCCAAATTTTAAATTAGAAAAAGAAGTTGTAGAGCGAAGAACAAAACTCTTAAAGGATGGAGGAATTGAATTTGTTCAAAATTTTGAAGTTGGTAAGGATGCAAGTCTAGACCAATTGAGAAAAAAACACGATGCAATTTTAATTGCTACAGGAGTTTATAAAGCAAGAGAAGTAAACTTACCTGGAAATGATCTTGATAATATTTTTCCTGCAATGGATTTTTTAACAGCATCTAATAAAAAAGGTCTAGGAGATGACGTTGAGTTGTTTGATAAAGGAATTTTAAACGCAGAAGGTAAAGATGTTGTTGTAATCGGAGGAGGTGACACAGCAATGGATTGTGTGAGAACTTCTATAAGACAGAAGGCAAAATCTGTTAAATGTTTGTATAGAAGAGATAAAGAAAATATGCCAGGATCTGCAAGAGAAGTTGCAAATGCAGAAGAAGAAGGTGTTGAATTTGTTTGGTTATCAAGTCCTAAAGAATTTAAAGGTACAAATAAAGTAGAAAAAATAATTGTAGATCAAATTAAACTAGGTGAACCAGACGACACAGGAAGAAGAAAGCCACAAGTACAAGAAGGCTCAAGTTACGAAACAAAAGCAGATATGGTTATTAAAGCACTAGGTTTTGATCCTGAGGATTTACCGAATTTATTTGATAGTAATGAATTACAAGTAACAAAGTGGGGAACTATTAAAACAGATTTTGATACTATGGAAACAAATATAAAAGGGGTGTTTGCAGCTGGTGATATAGTTAGAGGAGCTTCATTAGTTGTTTGGGCGATAAAAGATGGAAGAGATGCAGCAGCTTCAATTAAAACTTATCTAGAGAGTAAATCTAAAGTGGAAAAAAGAGTGGCTTAATGAAA
Source organism: uncultured Pelagibacteraceae bacterium (assembly GCA_902558545.1). Lineage (GTDB taxonomy): Bacteria > Pseudomonadota > Alphaproteobacteria > Pelagibacterales > Pelagibacteraceae > Pelagibacter. Next base: position 51,923 of record CACEEJ010000003.1, read on the forward strand.
AATTATAAAAAGAATCTTCACCTTTTAAAAGAAAATAATGTTTATTCAGAAGATATGGAGCATGATGCTTGTGGTGTTGGTATAATTGCATCAACTGAAGGTAAAAAATCTCGTAAAGTTGTAGAGTATGGTATTGAAGCGTTAAAAGCAGTTTGGCATAGAGGCGCTGTAGATGCCGATGGGAAAACTGGTGACGGAGCTGGAATTCATGTTGAAATACCAAAAGATTTCTTCATTGAAAAGATAGAAGTGACAGGACACACACATGACAATTCTGAAATATGTGTAGGTATGATATTTCTGCCTCGGAATGATTATGCAGCACAAGAAAGTTGCAAAACTATTGTAGAAAGTGAATTAACAAAAAATGATTTTAGTATTTACGGTTGGAGACAAGTTCCAGTTAATCCAAAAGTTTTAGGAGAAAAGGCATTCCAAACAATGCCTGAAATTATCCAAGTATTGTTTAAACCTTATAATCCAGAATTAACAAATAAAGATTTAGAAAGAAAAATTTATGAAACTAGAAGAAAGATAGAAAATGAAGCTTTTAAAAAATCTTTAAACAATTTTTATATTTGTTCATTGAGTTCTAAATCTATCATTTACAAGGGGATGTTTTTAGCTGAAGCTATCTCAGATTTCTACCTTGATTTGAAAGATGAGAGATTTGTTTCAAGGTTTGCTATTTTTCATCAAAGATTTTCAACAAATACAGCACCTAGCTGGAATTTAGCTCAACCCTTTAGAGCTATAGCGCATAATGGAGAAATTAATACTTATAGAGGAAATAAAAATTGGATGAAAGTTCATGAACAAGAGATGAACAGTCCCCTCTTTGACGATGTTGAGAACTTAAAACCTGTTATACAACAGGGAGCATCAGACTCTGCTGCATTAGACAATGTTTTTGAATTATTAAATATATCTGGTCAGCCTGCGCCTTTGGCTAAGCTTATGTTAGTTCCAGACGCATGGTCTAAAAAAAATAAAACTCTACCAAAAGATCACCAACAATTATTTAATTTTTTGAACAGTACAATGGAGCCATGGGATGGACCAGCTGCCATTGCTGGAACTGATAATGAGTGGGTTATAGCTGCAAATGATAGAAATGGATTAAGACCTTTAAGATACGCAATTACAAAAGACAAATTATTATTTGCAGGTTCTGAAACAGGAATGATTGAATTAAATGAAAAAAGAATTTTGTCAAAGGGAAGATTGGGTCCCGGGGAAATAATTGGAGTTAGAATAGAAAAAGGTAAAGTATTTACAAACAAGCAAATAAAAGATTATTTAGCCAAAGAGTATAAACACTTTAATTCACAAATTATCGACCTAGATGATAAGTTAACTATTTCAGATGAAAAAAATTCTTTTTCGGGAGATGATTTAAGAAGAAGGCAATATACTTTTGGAATAAGTCTAGAAGATCTTGAGCTCATACTGCATCCTATGGCAGAAGATGCTAAAGAAGCAACTGGATCTATGGGGGACGATACACCATTGGCTGTTTTGTCAGATAGGTATAGACCGTTGTACCATTTTTTTAGACAAAATTTTAGTCAAGTCACAAACCCACCAATAGATTCTTTAAGAGAAAACAAGGTTATGAGTTTGAAAACAAGATTTGGAAATCTTGGAAATATTTTAAATTTTGATAATTTAACAAAGCAAAATATTTATGTTTTAAATAGTCCAATATTATCAAATTCTCAGTTTGAAAAATTTATAAATTTTTTTGGTAACAATTCATCAATAATTGATTGTACTTTTTCTGAGGAAGAAACTTTATTTGATTCAATTAAAAAAATTCAAAAAGAAGCTGAAATTGCAGTAAGACAGGGAGTTACTCAATTGATTTTAAGTGACAAAGGGCTTTCTAGCTTTAAACTTCCAATACCAATGCTTTTAGCAGTTGGATCAATTAATTCATTCCTTATTGAAAAAAAACTAAGAGGATATGTATCAATAAATGTTCAATCTGGAGAGGCTTTAGATACACACTCTTTTGCAACCTTAATAGGAGTTGGAGCAACTACTGTAAATCCATACTTAGCATTTGATAGTTTATTTCAGCGTCATGAAAAGAAATTATTTGGTCAATTTAGCTTTGATGAATGTGTAGAGAGATACATAAAATCAGTAAACGCAGGTTTATTAAAGATCATGTCTAAGATGGGTATTTCAGTTCTAAGTTCTTATAGAGGTGGATGTAACTTTGAAACCGTAGGTTTAAGTAGAACAATTGTTGCAGATTATTTTCCAGGAGTTGTCTCTAAAATTTCAGGTATTGGACTTACGGGTATAGAGAAAAAAATTAGAGAAATTCATAAAGAGGCATTTGAAAGTTCTGAAACCATATTGCCGATAGGCGGCATATATAGATATCGTAAAAATGGTGAAACTCATCAATATCAAGGAAAATTAATTCATTTACTTCAAAGTGCAGTAGGATCTAATTCTTATGATGCCTATAAAAGATATGCGGATGGAATATACAGCTTACCACCTATTAATCTTAGAGACTTAATTGATTTCAGAGAAAAAAAATTAAGTGGGCCAATAGATATTTCTGAGGTTGAGCCAATAGAAAATATCTTAAAAAGATTTGGAAGTGGAAGCATGTCTCATGGAGCTTTATCAAAAGAGGCGCATGAAACTTTGGCAACTGGTATGAATAGGATTAAAGGTGCTTCATGTAGTGGAGAGGGCGGTGAAGATGCAAGTAGATTTAAAGTTTTAGATAATGGTGACAGCGCAAACTCAAGAGTAAAACAAATAGCTTCTGCAAGATTCGGAGTTACAGTTAATTATCTTAATAATTGTAATGAGATAGAAATTAAAATTGCACAAGGCGCTAAGCCTGGTGAGGGAGGTCAGCTACCAGGATTTAAAGTTACAGAGGAGATTGCTAAACTTAGACATTCAACTCCTGGAGTTACTTTAATATCACCACCACCACATCATGATATTTATTCAATCGAAGATCTTGCACAACTAATTTATGATTTAAAACAGATAAATCCTAAAGCAAGAATTGGAGTTAAGCTTGTTGCTTCCTCTGGAGTAGGAACAATTGCAGCTGGTGTAGCTAAAGCAAAAGCAGATATAATATTAATTTCTGGACATAATGGCGGAACAGGAGCAACACCACAGACTAGTGTTAAATATGTTGGAATACCATGGGAAATGGGTTTGACGGAAGCAAACCAGGTATTAACTTTAAATAATCTTAGACATAAAGTTACATTAAGAACAGACGGTGGAATTAAAACCGGAAGAGATGTGGTGATAGCTGCAATGATGGGCGCTGAAGAATATGGTGTTGCTACTACGGCTTTAGTTGCAATGGGCTGTATAATGGTAAGGCAGTGTCATTCAAATACATGTCCTGTAGGCGTTTGCACTCAAGATGAAAAGCTCAGAGAAAAATTTACTGGGACTCCAGAAAAAGTAGTTAATTTGTTTACATTTATAGCCAGTGAAGTAAGAGAAATATTAGCAAATTTAGGTTTTAAATCATTAAATGAAGTGATTGGTAGGACAGACTTGTTAAAACAGGTTAGTAAAGGTTCTCCAAATTTAGACGATTTAGATTTAAATCCTTTATTTGTTCAGGCTGATACTGGAAATAATCCAAGGTATTGTGAGGATCAAGAAATAAATAGTGTACCAGACACACTTGATCAACAAATTTGGCCAGAAATTGAACAAGCTTTGGATATTTCTGAAAAAATTGAGAAAGAATATCAAATAAAAAATACTCATAGGGCAGTAGGCACTAGAATTTCTCATCATTTGTATAAAAAATATGGTTATGAAAAACTTGATGAAAACTTTTTAGTTTTAAATTTTAAAGGATCAGCAGGTCAATCATTTGGTGCATTTTCTTCTAAAGGTTTAAAACTTGTATTAAAGGGAGATGCAAATGATTATGTTGGTAAAGGTTTGTCAGGAGCTACTATTTCAATAAAATTACCTGAAGAGAGTAATTTAGTTTCAAATGAGAATACAATTTTAGGAAATACTGTTCTTTACGGAGCTACTTCAGGAAAACTTTTTGCTGCTGGCCAAGCTGGTGAAAGATTTTCAGTTAGAAATTCTGGTGCAGTTACAGTAATTGAAGGATGCGATTCTAATGGATGTGAATATATGACTGGTGGAACTGTAGTAATTTTAGGAGATGTTGGTGATAATTTTGCAGCTGGTATGACAGGTGGAATGGCCTTTATATATGATAAATCTCAACAATTTGAAAAGAAAGTAAATCCAGAATCAGTAGTTTGGCAAAATGTAGAGACAGATTATTGGAAAGAATATTTAAAAAATTTAGTCAGTGAGCACTTCAAAGAAACTGAGTCTCAATTATCGAAAAAAATAATTGAAAACTTTGATGATGAAGTAAATAATTTTGTTCAGGTGTGTCCTAAAGAAATGTTGGATAAATTAAAAAATCCAATTACTTTAAAAAAAGATATAAAAAAAGTTAGCTAAATTAATAATTTCAGCTCTTTTAAAATTATATTTAACCATTTTTTATTTGATAAACTGTGATCACCTTTTTTTACAATATTTAATTTTTTCTTAGCTTTTGGAAATAATCTTAAAACTTTTCTTGAATATGAGACAGGAACTGCCTCATCTTTTTCACCATGAACCATTGTTACTTTAATATTTGAATTAATTTTTTTATTTAAGACTTTGTTTTTTCTTCCATCTTTTATTAATTGTAGAGTAATTGGATATTCATAATTGCCATGTTTTAATTGATAAATGCCCTTACTTATTGTTTCCTCTTTCATTTTTTTAGTAAATTTTTTCCACATTAAATTTTCTAAAAATTCAGGAGCAGCCCCTATTCCTAAAAATCCTTTAATCTGTTTTTCGAAAATTTTAAATTGATTGAGCGAAATCCATGAGCCCATACTCGAACCAATTAGCACAAATTCTTTTTTTTTAACATATTTTCTAATTAAAATTGACGTCTCTTTACTCCATTTTGAAATATTTCCATTTACAAATTTTCCAGAAGATTTTCCATGACCAGAGTATTCTAGTGCTAAAAAACTTACTTTATTTTTTTTAGCAAATTTTAAAAAAGCATTCGGTTTTTTTCCTTCAAGATCTGACATAAAGCCATGCAAAAAAACTATAAAAGAACTATTTTTAAAAATTTTGGAAATATATCTAATTTTCTTTGTATTTGATATTTGGTGAAATCTGAAATTTGCCATAATCATTTATAAGTTTTGTCTATTAATATATAATCATATCAAATGTCATCTGATTTAAAAGTTTTACAAGTAATTCCAAAATTAGGTTATGGAGGAGCTGAAACAGGTTGTTATGATATTGCACATTATTTACCAGAAAATAATTGTAAATCATTTATTGTAACAAGCGGTGGTGAATTACTTAAATTTGTAGATAGAAAAAAAGTTAAAATATTTAGACTTCCAGTGCAAAGCAAAAATCCTCTACTAATTTTAATTAATGCTTTTATCTTAATTGGAATAATTTTAGTTTATAATATTTCTCTTGTTCACGCGAGAAGTAGAGCACCTGCTTGGTCATGTTTGTTAGCAACAAAAATCACAGGACGAAAATTTGTAACTACATTTCATGGAACATACAATTTTAAGAGTAATATAAAAAAAATTTATAATTCAGTAATGACTAGAGCAGATTTAATAATTGCAGGATCTAATTTTATTTTTTCTCATATTAAAAAAAATTATTCAAAATATTTAAATGAGAAAAAAAAATTAATGGTTATTTTTAGAGGAATAAACGTCGACTACTTTGACCCAACAACTAAAATTGAAATTGACGAAAAAAAATTATTAAAAAAATGGGACATTGAAAAAGATAAAAAAATTATACTTTTACCTGGCAGATTAACTTCCTGGAAAGGACAGGAAGTTTTTATAGAGGCTATTAATTTAGTGAATATAGAACTGGGTTATGAAGCTTTTTATGCTGTCATTCTAGGCAGTGATCAAGGTAGAGATTTATATAAGAAAAAATTAATAAGACTTTCGGAGCAATACAGATTATCTAAACAAATAAGATTCATAGATCATTGTAAGGATATGGCATTAGCTTATAAAGTTTCTGATATTATTGTTTCAGCCTCAACAGAACCAGAGGCTTTTGGTAGAGTTGCTGTTGAAGCACAATCGATGGAAAAACCAATTATAGCGAGCAACATTGGAGGTTCTAATGAAACAATAATTGATGAAAAAACTGGTTTTTTATATGAAGCAGGAAATGCTAAATCATTAAGTAATAAAATATTAAGAACTCTTAACATGGATGAAACTCTATTAAAATCAATTGGTAATGAGGGAAGAAAAAACATAGTTCAAAAATTTAATGTTGAAAAAATGTGCTTTTCTACTTATTCAGAGTATAAGAGATTATTAAATTAAATGCCGATAATAACATTACCCGACGGAAACAATATTGATTTTCCTAATAAAGTTACTGGACTAGAAGTAGCTGAAAAAATTAGCAAATCGTTAGCTAAACAAGCCATGGTCATAAGTGTTGATGGTGAACTTAAAGATCTTGATTTTCTAATTGAAAATGATTGTTCTGTAAAAATTTTTACCTCAAAAAATCCTGAGGGCTTGGAAACTATAAGGCATGACACGGCTCATATTTTAGCTATGGCTGTTCAAGAATTATTTCCTGGTACACAAGTTACAATTGGACCCGTGATTGAAAATGGATTTTATTATGACTTTGCTAGAAAAGAACCATTTACAGAGGATGATCTTGTTAAAATTGAAAATAAAATGAAAGAGATTGTCGATAGGAATGAAACAACAAAAAGAGAAGTTTGGGATAGAAACAAAGCAATTAGCCATTTTAAAAAAAAAGGAGAAATTTATAAAGCCGAGCTAATTGAAGCAATACCTGAAAATGAAGATGTATCAATTTATTTTCACGGAGAATGGCATGATTTATGTAGAGGCCCACATTTATCCTCTACAGGTAAAATAGGGAAATATTTTAAACTTACAAAAGTATCAGGAGCATATTGGAGAGGAGACTCTAATAATGAAATGTTGCAACGAATATATGGTACGAGTTGGGCAACTCAAAAAGAGCTAGATGAATATTTAAAAAGAATACAAGAAGCCGAAAAAAGAGATCACAGAAAATTAGGTAGAGAAATGGATTTATTTCATTTTAGAGAAGAAAGCCCTGGCTCAGTATTTTGGCATGAAAGAGGATGGAGTTTGTTTCAAAAGCTCATTAACTACATGAGAAGTAGACAAGATGCAGCTGGTTATAAAGAGGTTAATACTCCAGAGGTACTAGATAGACAACTATGGGAAAAATCTGGGCATTGGGAAAAATATGGAGAAAACATGTATACTTCTGAAACACCAGATGAGAAAGTTTTTGCAATTAAACCAATGAATTGCCCTGGTCATATCCAGGTATTTAATCAAGGCTTAAAAAGTTACAGAGATCTTCCGTTACGTTTTGCTGAATTTGGTAAAGTTCATCGTTATGAGCCATCAGGCGCTTTACATGGGTTATTAAGAGTAAGAGCCTTTACTCAAGATGATGCCCATATTTTTTGCACAGAAGATCAAATTACTAGCGAATGTTTAATTGTTACAAATCTAATACTAGATATTTATAAGGACCTTGGTTTTGAAAATGTGATTCTAAAATATGCAGATAGGCCAGAAGTAAGAGTTGGTGATGATTCAGTTTGGGATAAAGCAGAAGCCTCTTTGCTTGAAGCCGTTAAAGCTTCTAAATTAGAATATACTATTAATAAAGGTGAGGGAGCATTTTATGGTCCTAAAATTGAATTTGTTTTACGAGATGCTATTGGCAGAGATTGGCAATGTGGAACTTTACAAGTAGATTTAAATTTACCTGGAAGATTAGACGCTTCTTATGTTGATAAAGATGGTACTAAAAAAGTTCCTGTTATGTTGCACCGAGCATTATTTGGTTCTCTAGAGAGATTTATTGGAATTTTAATTGAAAACTATGCAGGCAAGTTTCCATTTTGGATATCTCCTTTACAGACTATGGTAATACCTATTTCAGAAGAATTTAATGACTATGCAGTCGAAGTATCAAATAAAATTAAAAATTCGGGCATAAGTTCTGCGGTAGATTTAAAAAATCATAATTTAAATTATAAAATTAGAGATCATTCTTTAGCAAAAATACCGCTTTTATTAATTTGTGGTAAAAAAGAAGTTGACTCCAATTCAGTAACGATTAGAAGATTAGACTCTAATAAACAAGAAAATATGGGTATAGATCAATTCTTAAAAACATTCTCTGCTTTAAATAAAGCATCATCAAACTAAGTGGCAGACTTCAAACAAAATTATTTTCAAAGAAGAACTAAGGACAGAGGTCCAAGATCTAATAATAGAATTTCTTCTCCTGATGTTCAGGTTATAGCAAGTGATGGAGAAAATCTTGGAGTGATGAATACTAATGAAGCTATTTCCATGGCAAAAAATCAAGGTTTAGATTTAATTGAAATAGCACCTAACGCGAATCCTCCTGTATGTAAAATAATGGATATGGGCAAATATAAGTATGATGCTCAGAAAAAAGCTAATCTTGCAAAGAAAAAACAAAAAATTGTTTCTTTAAAAGAAATTAAAATGAGACCTGTTACTGAAACTCATGATTATGAGTTTAAAGTCAAAAATGCTAAAAAATTTATAGCTAAAGGAGATAAGGTCAAATTTACTATAAGATTCAAAGGTAGAGAGCTTCAGCATTCCCATCTAGGAAATGAACTAATGGGTAAAATTAAAGAAGATATGAAGGATATTGGCAAGGTAGAATTGCATCCCAAGTTTGATGGAAAGCAAATGATCATGGTAATTCAGCCTTTATAAGCTTTAATAGAGGTTGTAAAATTATATCTTTCTTTGTATAAGTCCGCAGAATTATGCCAAAACTAAAAACAAAAAGCTCAGCAAAAAAAAGATTTAAAATATCCGCTAAGGGTAAAGTTATTTCCGCTCAAGCAGGTAAAAGACATGGCATGATCAAAAGAACGAATTCACAAATAAGAAAACTTAGAGGCACTACAACATTGTCTAAACAAGATGGAAAAATTGTTAAGTCATACATGCCTTACAGTTTACGAGGTTAATCATGGCAAGAGTTAAAAGAGGTGTAACTAGTAAAGCTAAACATAAAAAAGTTTTAAAAGCTGTAAAGGGTCAATGGGGCAGGAGAAAAAATACCATTCGAGTTGCTAAGCAAGCTATGGAAAAATCCATGCAATACGCTTACAGAGACAGAAGAAATAAAAAAAGAGATTTTAAATCATTGTGGATACAGAGAATCAATGCTGGAGTAAGAGCTGAAGGCTTAACTTACTCAAAATTTATCAATGGATTAAATAAATGTGGTATTGCAATAGATAGAAAAATTCTTGCTGAAATTGCTTACGATAGCCCAGAAGCATTCAAAACAATTGTACAAAAAGCTCAATCAGCTTTAAATTAATCTTCGCTATTGTTTTTATTTCTTAAGGAAATAATCTACTAATATGTCAGAGATAAAAAATATTAGAGATCAGTTTATATCAAAGCTTGAAAATGATCTGAGCACTGATCAAATAAATGAAATCAAAACCGAACTCTTTGGTAAAACTGGTTTAATTTCATCAAAATTTAAAACAATAGGTTCGATTCCAGAGACTGATAGAAAAAAATTTGCATCAGATTTAAATCAAGTTAAAGACGAACTTCAGAATTTGATAACTTCTAAAATTAATGAGATAGAAGGAAAAAAAATAAACGAAAAATTAGAAAAAGAAAAAGTTGATATAACTTTACCTGAAAGACCATTTGTTAGAGGAAAAGTTCATCCGGTATCACAAACTATTGATGAAATTTCATCTATTTTCTCTGAAATAGGATTTAGTGTTGAGGAAGGCCCCGATGTTGAAAATGAATATAACAACTTTACTGCTTTAAACACACCTGACAATCATCCAGCAAGAGATATGCATGATACATTTTACTTGGATGAAAACAAACAGGTTTTGTTACGAACTCATACTTCACCAGTTCAAATCAGAACTATGCTAAAAGACAAACCTCCATTCAAGATCATTGCTCCTGGAAGAACTTATAGATCTGATAGTGATCAAACACATGCACCAATGTTTCATCAAGTAGAAGGTTTGCATATTGATACAAATATTAATATGGGGCATTTGAAAGGATGCTTGAATTATTTCATTAAAGAATTTTTTGAAGTAGAAAAAATTAAAATGAGATTTAGACCTAGTCATTTTCCATTCACAGAACCATCTGCTGAAGTAGATATTGGTTATGAAATAAAAGATGGAAAAATAATTATCGGAGAGGGAGATATGTGGCTTGAAATTTTAGGTTGCGGTATGGTGCATCCAAATGTCTTAAGAAATGTAAAAGTAGATCCTTCAAAATATCAAGGATATGCCTTTGGCATAGGTATAGACCGATTAGCAATGCTTAAATATGGCATTAATGATTTAAGAGCTTTTTTTGATTGTGATTACAGATGGCTAAATCATTTTGGTTTTGATCCACTTGATGTTCCTTCAAATTACAGAGGTTTAAGCAGATGAAGATTACATATGATTGGTTAAAAGATCATTTAAAAGTAAGTGCTAAAGAAGATAAACTTCTTGAGAAACTAACAGACATAGGTCTTGAGGTTGAGAGCATAGAAAACTTATCTGAGGGGTTAGATTTATTTAAGGTAGCAAAAATTATAAAAACAGAAAAACATCCCAATGCAGACAGACTTAAAGTTTGTGATGTTGATGTTGGTAATAAAGAAATCAAAAAAGTTGTTTGTGGTGCTGCAAATGCAAGAGAGGGCCTTCTTACCGTATATGCCCCACCAGACGCAATAATTCCAAAAACTAAAACTAAACTTGTTGTTGCAAAAATAAGAGATGTTACATCTTATGGAATGCTCTGTTCCGAATCTGAATTGAATTTATCAGATGAAAGTGATGGGATTATTGAGCTGTCGTCATCGAAATATGCAAAAAATATTGGAAAAAATTATTTTTCTAAATCAAGTTCTAATCTTATCGATTTATCAATTACACCAAACAGACCAGACTGTCTAGGTGTTCGAGGGATAGCGAGAGATTTATCAGCCGCAGGTTTTGGAAACTTAAAACCAGAAAAAGACAAAAAAATAAAATCTAATAAAAAACAGACTTTAAAAGTAAAAATAACAAAAGAAAAAAATCAAGGGTGTTTATCTTTTGGTAGCTGCTTGATAACTAACGTCAAAAATACAGAAAGCCCTCAATGGTTGAAAGATAAATTAATTTCTATAGGCCAAAAACCAATATCTGCAATTGTGGATATTACGAATTATGTAATGATTGATATTAATCGTCCTTTGCACGCATACGATGCTGACAAAATTGATAAGGGAATAATTGTTAGAAATTCAAAATCAGGAGAAGAATTTACTGCTCTAGATAATAAAAATTATAAGCTAGATGATGGAATGTGTGTAATAAGTGATAACAAAGGTGTCTTAGGTCTAGGAGGAATTATTGGAGGTACAAGATCTGGTACAGAGCTACATACAAAAAATGTTTTATTAGAGTCAGCTTATTTTGATCCAAGATCAATTCGAAAAACTGCTAAGAAATTGAATATTGATACAGATGCTAAATTTAGATTTGAAAGGGGTATTGACCAGTTATCTATTGAAGATGGATTAAATAAAGCAGCTTTTTTAATTAGGGAAATTTGTGGTGGTGAAATTAGTAAAATAGATATTCAAAAAATTGAGTCCTATAAAAACAAAGTAATAAAATTTGAACTAAAAACCTTTGAAAAAATTACTGGTTTTAAAATTTCAACCAAAGAAATGATAACCATTTTAGAAAAACTTGGTTTTAAATTAAAAAAAGAAAAAAAATTATTTAAATTATCAGTCCCATCCTGGAGACCAGATATTGTTCAAGAGATTGATATAGTAGAGGAACTTGTAAGAATTAGTGGTTATGAAAAAATAAAAATAGAAAATCCTATTAAAGAAAGATCAAAAAATACATTAAATCCAACTCAAAAGTTATTTCATTTTCTTCAAAGGGCAGTGGCATCTAAAGGATATTTGGAAGCAATAACTTGGTCTTTTACAGACTCAAAATTTAACGATCACTTTAAAGAATCCAGTAAAGAAATAAAAATTATAAATCCAATTAGCTCTGAGTTAGGTGTGTTGAGAAATTCTATTTTTTCAAATTTAGTGATGTACATAAGCAAAAACTTAGATAGAGGAATTAAAGATTTATCAATATTTGAAATAGGGCCAATATTTTATGGTTTACAACCTGGAGAACAGAATACTGTTGTTTGCGGCCTGTCAGCTGGAAAAAAATCTAGACTTTCTTGGCTTGAAAAAGAGAGAAATATAGATGTTTTTGATATTAAAAGAGATGTTATACAAACTCTAGTAGAGGCTGGCTATGATTCAGAAAAATTTTATATTGATGATGAAAGCCCTAATTATTATCATCCAGGAAAATCAGGCAGAGTATTTTTAAATAAGGGAAAAGATAAGGTAGCTGCTTATTTTGGCGAAATTCATCCAAACATCATTAAAACGCTTGATATTAAAACAGAGTCTTTAGTTGGTTTCGAAATATTCCTAGATAATTTAAAACTGCCAAAAAAACCTTTAAAAGATCAAAAAACAAAGTATTCAGTTTCTGATTTTCAAAAATCTGAGAGAGATTTTGCATTTATTGTTGATAGAAAAATAAGTGTGCAAGATTTAGTAAGTGTCATATCAAATATTGATAAAAATTTAATTTCAAACATTAAAGTATTTGACGTTTACGAAGGAGATAATATTCCTGAAAATAAAAAATCAGTTGCTATAAGCGTTACTATTCAATCATTGGAAAAAACATTAACGGATAATGATTTAGAAAAAACTAATAATTTGATAATAGAAACAGTTGAAAATAAAACTGGTGCTAAAATTCGTTCCTAAAATAATTAATGAGTTCAATTGATAATATAAGAAATTTTGCAATAATTGCGCATATTGATCATGGAAAATCTACTATAGCTGATAGAATTATTCATAGTTGCGGTGGATTAACTGAAAGAGAAATGAAAGCTCAAGTTTTAGACTCTATGGATATTGAGCGTGAAAGAGGAATTACAATAAAAGCTCAAACTGTAAAGTTAAATTATAAAGCTAAAAATGGAAAAAATTATATTTTAAATATTATTGATACCCCAGGTCATGTAGATTTCAGTTATGAAGTAAGTAGATCTTTATATGCATGTGAAGGTTCAATTTTGATCGTAGATAGTACACAAGGGGTAGAAGCTCAAACTTTAGCAAATGTTTACCAAGCTTTAGATACTAACCATGAGATAGTACCAGTTTTAAATAAGGTTGATTTACCTGCATCAGATTTAGATAGAACAAAAAAACAAATCGAGGAAGTTATAGGAATTGATACTGAAAATGCAATTCCATGTTCAGGTAAAACTGGAGAAGGAATAGAAGATATTTTAGAGCAAATTATTACAACATTACCAGCTCCAAAAGGAGAAAGTTCTGCAGATCTAAAATGTTTATTGGTTGATAGTTGGTATGATACATATCTAGGTGTCGTGATTTTAGTGAGAGTGATAGATGGTAAACTTTCAAAACACATGAAAATAAAAATGATGTCTACTAATCAGGAGTATATTGTTGAAAAAGTTGGAGTTTTTACACCAAAGCCAGTAGACATAAATGAACTAAAAACAGGTGAAATTGGATTTATTACAACAGGAATTAAAGTTTTATCTGAAACAAAAGTTGGAGATACCATTTGTGATGCTTCAAAACCTTTAAAAGATGCTTTGCCAGGATTTAAACCAAGTAAGCCGGTAGTGTTCTGTGGGCTCTTTCCAGTAGATAGTTCTGAGTTTCAAAAACTTAAAGATGGTTTAGCTAAATTACAATTGAATGATGCAAGTTTTTCATTTGAGCCAGAGTCATCATCTGCTTTAGGTTTAGGTTTTAGATGTGGATTTCTAGGATTACTTCATTTGGAAATAGTCACAGAAAGACTAGAAAGAGAATTTGATGTTAATCTATTAACAACCACACCTGGTGTTGTATATAAAGTTTACCTTAATAATGGAAACATAATTGATCTTCAAAATCCATCAAGTTTACCAGATCCAACTGTAATAAAATATATCGAAGAGCCATGGATAAAAGCAACAATCATTACTCCTGACGAATATTTAGGCTCAATTATAAAAATGTGTCAGGATAAAAGAGGAATTCAGACTAATTTAAGTTATTCAGGTAATAGAGCTGTAGTGAATTATGAGTTACCATTGAATGAAGTTGTTTTTGATTTTAATGATAGACTTAAATCTATGACTAGTGGCTATGCTAGTTTTGACTATGAAATCATTGAGCATAGAGAAGGAGATTTGGTAAAACTTGGTATTTTAGTAAATGGAGAACCAGTTGATGCTTTAGCGATGATGATACATAAAGACTTTGCACAAAAAACTGGCAGGGAGGTTTGTGAAAAATTAAAAGATTTAATACCTCGACATAACTTTATGATTCCTGTGCAAGCTGCAATAGGAGGTAAAATTATTGCTAGAGAAACAATTAAAGGTTTTAAAAAAGATGTTTTAACTAAAATTCATGGTGGTGGAGCAACTGATAGAAAAAGAAAACTTTTAGAAAAACAGAAAAAAGGGAAAGCTAGATCAAAACAATTTGGAAGAGTCGAAATTCCACAAGAGGCATTTATTGGTGTACTTAAGATTTCAAAAGAAAAATAGTCGGAGAGGTGGCCGAGTGGTTGAAGGCGCACGCTTGGAAAGCGTGTAAAGGAGCAATTCTTTCATGGGTTCGAATCCCATTCTCTCCGCCATCAAATAAGCTTGATTTTTCAAGGGTAATTTAGGCATTTTACGGTTTTTTTGTTAAGATAAATCAGCAATTTCTAAAAAAAATGTTATAATTTTCTTTTTCCAAAAATTAAAAAATGACAAATAAAAACACATATCAGGCAGACTCCATCAAAGTTTTAAAGGGTCTTGAAGCGGTTAGAAAAAGACCAGGTATGTATATTGGAGATACAGATGATGGAACTGGTTTGCATCATATGGTCTATGAAGTTGTTGATAACTCTATTGATGAGGCATTAGCAGGATATTGTAAAAATATTAATGTAAAAATTAACTCTGATGGAACAATTACAGTAAATGATGATGGAAGAGGTATTCCTATTGATATTCATAAAGGAGAAAAAAAATCAGCAGCAGAAGTAATTATGACTCAACTTCATGCTGGTGGTAAGTTTGATCACGACTCCTATAAAGTTTCAGGTGGATTGCATGGTGTTGGTGTTTCAGTTGTCAATGCACTTTCAGAAAAATTACAGTTAGAGATATTTAGAGATGGAAAAAAACACTACATAGAATTTCAAAATGGTGAAGCCAAAGCTCCTTTAAAGGTAGTAGGAAAAGCAAAGCAAACCGGTACACAAATTACTTTTTTACCTTCAAAAGAAATTTTTTCTTCAACGAAATTTAGTGCAAATATTCTTATTAAAAGAATGCGAGAATTAGCATTTTTAAATAAAGGAATTAAAATAATATTTATTGATGCAAGTCAAAAGAAAGAGAAAACAT